>NZ_JBSFUT010000027.1:103678-114715 GCF_053591935.1 Streptomyces sp. NPDC002851
CCTGCCTCAGGACAGGCCACTGCCCTGCCGGGCTGACTCCACCTCAGGCCCATACCTACCGGGCTGACTCCACCTCAGGTCAGGGTTGTGGTGCCCGACATCTCAGGGTTGTGGTGCCCGGCGTCTCAGGGTTGTGACGCCCCGTTGTCGTCCCTGGGGGCCCCGGTGTCATCCCCGGGGAGTACGTCAGGTTGATCCCGCGGGCTGACGCTTCTTCGTCGCCGTTTTGGTCCGATGGATAGGCACAAGGGCAAGCACCCATAACCCCTCTTTACCAATTCGGGTGAGACCGGCGGCGCGGGGTGGACGCGTGCTCGGAAGACCGCCGCCGAACCACGGAGGTAGGCACACATGGCACCGTACGAATCGTCACAGGGCACCGAAGAGGCCGAGGAGCGGCCTGTGGGCCGGCGCAAGGCCGCCCGTTATGCCGTTCCGGTCGCGGTGGCCGGCGTGGCGGCGGCGACCATTGGACTGGTCCCGGCACTGGCGGACTCGGGGGACCCCGACCTGCCGAAGATCACCGCGCAGCAACTGATCGAGAAGATCGCCGCGTCGGATGTCGAGCAGTTCTCCGGCCAGATGAAGGTCAGCACCGACCTGGGCCTGCCCGACTTCAGCGGCCTGGCCTCCTCCTTCGCCCCGAAGGGCGGGGACGGCGGCAAGGGCGGCGATGCGGCCACGCCGGATGCCAAGCTCCTCGAACTCGCCTCCGGTACGCATACGTTGAAGGTGGCCGCCGACGGTCCTGAGAAGCAGAAGCTGTCGATCCTGGACGGCTCCGAGGAGTACAGCATCATCCGCGACGGCGCCGAGGTATGGGCGTACGACAGTGCCTCGAAGGAGGCGTTCCACTCCAAGGACGGCCACGCGGCCGAGCGGGGCGAGGGCGGCGAACACCGGAAGCTGCCGGACGGCGCGCCCTCGACTCCCACCACGCCCAAGGAGCTCGCCGAGCAGGCGCTCAAGGCGGCCGACAAGACCACTTCGGTGACCGTCGACGGCACCGCGAGCGTCGCCGGGCGGGACGCCTACCAGCTGGTCATCCAGCCCAAGGGTGAGAACGGGGCGGCGAGCAAGTCGACCATCGAGGCCATCCGGATCGCGGTCGACGCGGAGAAGGGCGTGCCGCTGAAGTTCACGCTGACGCCGAAGGGCGGCGGCAAGCCCGTGGTCGACGCCGGGTTCACGCGGGTCGACTTCGCCAAACCGGCCGCGTCCACCTTCGACTTCACGCCCCCGCAGGGCACGAAGGTCACGGAGTCGGACGAGCTGGACAAGCGCGGCCCCGAGGGCCACTTCGGCAAGGGCGAGGGCAAGGGCGAGGGCCGGAAGGACGCCTGGAAGAAGGGCGACTTCGGCAAGGACGCCTGGAAGAAGGGCGACTGGAAGAAAGGCAAGGGCGCCGGGAAGGACTTCGAGGGCCTGAACGTCATCGGCGAGGGCTGGGACTCCATTGCCGTCCTCGACAGCGGTGCCAAGGGCGGCCTGCCCACCGGCGGCTCCGGCTCCGGCTCCGGATCGGGCTCGGGCTCCGGTGACGTCCCGGCCGAGGCAGGCCAGTTCCTCGACGCGCTCGGCGACAAGGTGAACGGAAAGTTCGGCTCCGGCACGGTCTTCTCCACCCGCCTGGTCAACGCCCTCATGACGGACGACGGCAAGGTGTACGTGGGCGCCGTGACCAAGGAAGCCCTGGTCGACGCGGCGAACGCGGCCGCCAAGTAACCCGATCCCACCCGTAGTTCAGCGACTCCGCCCCGTCGGCCACCTGCCGACGGGGCGAAGCGCGTCAGGACGACCGCCGGGACGACCACCGGGACGACCGTCAGGAAGACAGCTCCCACACGGCATGAGCCGCCGCGTCGCTGTTCCGGTCAAGGGCCGTGTCGTCGATGTTGGCGGTCGTGTCGCAGGACGAGTGGTAGCAGCGGTCGAAGGGCGCACCGGCCGTGCCGCCCCACTTCTCCGCCTGGGCACGGGACTTGGTGTTGCCCGCGCCCGTGAACAGGCCGCCGACCGGTATGCCGACGTCCTGGAACGAGGCATGGTCGGAGCGGCCGTCGCCCTCGGTGTCCGGTTCGGTGGGGACGTTCAGGCCGGTGAAGTAGTCCTTGAAGACCTTCTCGATGGCCGGGTCGTCGTCGTAGACGAAGTAACCGGCGTTGGGCGAGCCCACCATGTCGAAGTTCAGATAGCCGGAGATCTTCGAACGCTCGGCGCCGGGCAGCTCGTTGACGTAGTGCCGGGACCCGACCAGGCCCAGCTCCTCCGCGCCCCACCAGGCGAACCGCAGCGTCTTCGCGGGCTTCAGCTGTTCGCGCGACACGGCGAGCGCGGTTTCCAGGACGGCCGCGGAGCCGGAGCCGTTGTCGTTGATGCCCGGGCCCGAGCGGACGCCGTCGAGGTGTGCCCCGGCCATCAGGACCTGGTCGGGGTCGGCGCCGGGCCACTCTGCGGTCAGGTTGTAGCCGGTGCCGCCGCCATAGCTGAACTCCTGCACGGCGGTGGTGAATCCGGCGGCGTCCAGTTTGCCCTTGAGGTAGTCGACGGACGCTTTGTAACCGGCGCTGCCGTGCGCTCGGTTGCCACCGTTGGCGTCGGCCACGGACTGCAGTTCGTCGAGGTGGGCCTTGACGTTGGCCACGGGTATGTCGGGCGCGGCGGCCGGGGTCGGGGCGGCCGTGGCCGCGGGGGCCGCGAGCAGACCGGCGGTGACTAACGCGGCCGCCGCGGCGGTACGTATCGGGACGGAGAGTCTCATGTGGGGGGCTCCGGACTCCGTACGGGGACAGGGAGACGTACGAGATGTGCGGTGCGTGCCCCGCATGGTCCGACCATTCTTGACTCTCCGTCAAGAGCCTGAATCGGACAGCGGTGTTCGCATAACGACCGCCCCGCCGCTCCTTCTGTACCCCGCGCCCGCTCCCTATCGGTCTCCCTATACGCGACCCGGCGTCACTGGACGCAGAATTCGTTCCCCTCCGGGTCCGCCATCGTCACCCACTGCCCGGCGGGCTCGTCCACCCGGTACAGGACGGTCGCGCCGAGCTCTTCGAGCCGGGTCACCTCCGCGTCGCGCTGCTCCGGGTCCGCGTGCAGGTCCATGTGGAGGCGGTTCTTGACGGTCTTCTTCTCCGGTACGCGCTGGAACAGCAGGCGGTGCCCGAGCCCTGCCCCGGTCTCCTGGTCGTACGGCTCATCGGGGTGCCGCGCGGCGGCGAGATCCCGGAAGGCGGCGCGGCCGTGGTGCTCCTGGGTGATCTCGGGCGTCACGGCACCTGCGGCGAGCAGCCGCTCCACCAGGGCGCTGTGGTCCTCGACCGCGTAGCCGAGTGCGGCGGCCCAGAAGTCGGCCTGGGCGTGCGGGTCTTGGGCGTCGATGACGAGCTTCCAGTGGAGAGTCATGTTAACCACTTATACTGGTTACGCCGAGGCGGTGCAATGAAGCCGGGCCCTTTCACAGACCCTTTCAAAGGACTCTTTCGAAGGACTCCTTCGCAGGACTCTTCTTCTGTGCCGGTACGCCGATTTCTGTGCCGGTACGCCGATCCGCCGCCCCCTACTGTTTCGGTACGGCGACCCGCCACCCCTTGTTGTACGTGTCGGGAACCGGAATCATCCGCCACTCCCGTTCGCTCCACCGGTCGCCCGGCGACGCGGTGTTGCGCAGCACAAGCGCGTCCGGCGCCTGCTTGGGCCGCAGTTGGGCGGGCAGGCAGCCCGTGGTGTACGCGATCGGGATGACCGTGGTGTTGCCGTCCAGGACACAGCCGTGCTTGGTCCCCGCCTCGTGCAGCACTGTCGCGATGCGCTGCCAGTCCCGGCGGGCGTCGGACTGGATGCTCCCGTGCCCCCACGCCATCGTCAGTTGCATCGCCAGATGCCCGACGAGTACGAGGAGGAGTGCGGCGACGGGCACGCGGCCGTACCGCAGAGCGGTCGCCCACAGGGCGCGCAGCGCGACCGCGGCGGGCAGGGCCAGGAGGGCGTACGTCGTGAGCAGGAAGCGGGGTGCCGCGTAGTGGAGCAGGAACAGATAGGTGACGGCGGCTGACCCGGCCACGACGGTCGGCAGAACGAGCGCCGCGACCGGCACATCCGGGCGCCCGAGCGCCTCGACCCGGGGTTCGCGCGGAGTGAACCGGGGGCCGAGCCGTCCGATGCCGCCGCGCGGACGGAGGCTCGCCGGGTACTGCCCGCGCAGGGCGAGCCAGAGGCCCGCGCCGACCAGGAGCGGCAGCGCGTACCACCACCATCCCGCCGGCAGGCCCGACCCGGTGGAGGTGCATGGGCGGCAGAGCAGCGGCCCGTCGAGAGCGTTGATCACGTTGGGCAGGTTGAACCGTGGCCCCACGCCGCCCTGTTGCTCGGTGGCGAGGGCGAGCCGCTCGCCGATCCCGCCGAACCGGACCACGGCCTCGATGACCCAGGGCACCGCCCCCGCCGCGAGCCCCACCACCACCGCCGGTAGGAGGCGGGACGCCGCCGCCTGCCACGGTCGGTACATCAGCGGCGCGAGCAGGAGCGGCGCCGCGATCCAGGCCGCGTCGTTGGGCCGCGTCAGCGTGGCGAGCCCGACCCCGAGCGCGAGCCCGCACCACAGCCGCGTCGCGGCCCAGCCTGTGTGCTCTCCGTCCGCGAGGCGCACGTAGCAGCCCACGGCCGCGGTGGCGCCCATCGCCGTGTAGTGGTTGGGCATCGCGGACGGGGCGTAGAAGAGCGCGAACCAGAGGCTGCCGTACGCGGCGGCGGCGATCGGAACGACGTACGGCCGCGCCCGGAACACCCCCAGCCAGGGCAGGAACCCGGCGAACAGCGAGGCCCCCGCGAGCAGGCTGAGCCAGATGCGCAGCAGTGGCACGGAGCCCGACCATGCGGCCACCGGCGCGATCAGGGTGGGCACGCCCCGGGTGCGCGGCGCCTCGAAGGGGACCTCCAGGCCGTGCGCGAACGAGGAGAACCGCCCCGCGTACACGATCTCGTCCCACCCGAGCGGCAGCGACAGCGGCATGAGTACGGCGGGCAGGACGGCGAAGGCGGCACACACGCCGAACAGCGCGACCCGCGCCCGCGCCACCATGGACGCTGCCGGTCCGACAGCGGCGCGATCGGAGCCCACCAGACGGGGCCAGTAATCGGTCATCACGGATAAACCGTGTGCACGCCGTAGGTAAGGCGGCGCGCAGAGGTGCGCCTTTTGGGCCCCCGGGTTCCCCGGACGAGGGTGAGCTAACCACTTATACTGGTTACATGGATGTGACGACCTTCGACCCGGGCGCGCTCTGTCTGGAGTTGCTGCCGACCGGGGGCGCGGAGCGCTATCGAGAGTGCGAGTCGCTGCGCGAGCCGGACGACCTGCGGCGCTGGACGGCGGAGAGCAGCCTGACCCCGGGGCTCGAACTGACCGTCACCAGAGCACAGTTGGCCGCCGCCCACGAGCTGCGCGCGGCCCTGTGGACGCTCGCCGAGGGGCAGGCGCGCGGCGCGGCCCTCGACCCGGAGGCGCTGAAGGTGGTCAACATCGCGGCCGCCGCACCGCCGCTCGTCGCCCGGATCCTGCCCGACGGCACGCGCGCGTGGAGCCCGGGAGCCACCGGCAACGGGCTGCTCTCGACGATCGCGCGCGACGCGATCGACCTGTTCACGGGCCCGTACGCCGGGCGCATCCGGGTGTGCGGGGCGGACAACTGCTTCCTGGTGTTCGTCGATACGTCACGGCCGGGCCGCCGCCGTTGGTGCTCGATGGGGCGCTGCGGCAACCGCAACAAGGTGAAGGCGCATCGCGCCCGCGGTACTGCCCACGGTACTGAAGGAGCGCCGTAGCACCCCTTCTCAGACGGCCGGCTCGCGACTCTCCGCCGCAGCGGCATCCCCCGTACCCTGCGCCGCACGCTTCACGGCACCCGCCTCAGCAGCACCCGCGTCCGCGGCGCTCGCCTCAGCAGCACCCGTCTCAACAGTGCTCGTCTCAGCAGCGAGCCGTACCGCTGCCGCCCGGTTGCGCCGGGACGTACGCAGCGCGTCCCAGGTGAGCAGCGAGAGCGCCAGCCACACCAGGGCGAAGCCCGCCCACCGCTCCGGCGGCATCGCCTCGTGGAAGTACGCGACGCCGAGGACGAACTGGAACACCGGCGCCAGGTACTGAAGCAGGCCGAGCGTGGACAGCGGCACCCGGATCGCGGCCGCCCCGAAGCAGATCAGCGGCAGGGCGGTGACGACGCCGGTGGACGCGAGCAGCACCGCGTGCCCGACGCCGTGCGGGCCGAAGTCGGACGCGCCCTGGGAGCCGAGCCACAGCAGATAGCCGAGCGCGGGCAGGAACTGGATCGCGGTCTCGGCGGCCAGGGACTCCAGACCGCCGATGTTGACCTTCTTCTTGACCAGGCCATACGTCGCGAAGGAGAAGGCGAGCACGAGCGAGATCCAGGGCGGCTGCCCGTACCCGAAGGCGAGCACGAGCACCGCCGCGAGGCCGGTCCCGACCGCCGCCCACTGCGCGGGCCGCAGCCGCTCCTTCAGAAGCAGGACACCCATCGCGATGGTGACCAGCGGATTGATGAAGTAGCCGAGCGACGCCTCCACCACGCGCCCGGAGTTCACCGACCAGATGTAGACGCCCCAGTTGAGGGTGATCACCGCGGCGGCGACGGTGATCAGGCCGAGCTTGCGCGGCTGCCGCACCAGCTCGCCCACCCACGACCAGCGCCGCATCACGAGGAGCACGAGCCCGACGAGGGCCAGGGACCAGACCATCCGGTGGGCGAGGATCTCCGCCGCACCGGCCGGTTTCAGGAGCGGCCAGAAGAGGGGGACGATGCCCCACATTCCGTACGCGGCAAAGCCGTAGACGAGTCCAGCGCGACCCGGACCAGACGCACCCAACGGCTGCAAGGCCCCTCCCGAAGTCTCCGTGCGCGACAAGGCTTCACATACGCCGCGACAACTCTCCAGAAGGTAGCGCCGGACGGGCCCGGCTGTCATGCCCGTATCGCCATACGGTCATGACAGCCTGACCTGCGGCAGAGACCGGACCCGCGGCAGAGATGCGGCGGCGATCCGGTAGCCAGCGCACCCCCGGGTTACTGCAGAGAATCTCCGAGTTACGGCGGAGACCCGGGTTACGGCGGAGACCCCCGGTTCAGCCCCGCAGCGCGGCGGCGATCGCCTCGGCCACCGGCGTCGTCGGCCGGCCGATGAGCAGCGCCAGGTCGCCGGTCCGCTTCGCGAGCGCGCCCCGTTCCACGGCGGCGTCGACGTCCACCAGGATCTCGGCCATCGGCTCGGGCACCCCGGCGCCGGTGAGGACCGCGAGGTGCTGCTCGGCCGGGACGTTCGCGTACGTCACGTCGTTGCCGGACTGCCGCGCCACCTCGGCGGCGTACTCGGCGAAGCTCCACGCGATATCGCCGCTCAGCTCGTACACCGCGTTCTCGTGCTCCTCGCCGGTCAGCACGGCCACGGCCGCGGCCGCGTAGTCGGCGCGCGAGGCGGAGGCGACCCGGCCCTCGCCCGCACTGGCCATCACGGCGCCGTGCTCGAGGACCGGGGCGAGGTGCTCGGTGTAGTTCTCGTGGTACCAGCCGTTCCGCAGGAACGCGTACGGCAGGCCGGAGTCGAGGATCGCCCGCTCGGTCGCCTTGTGCTCCTCGGCGAGCCGGAAGTCCGCCTCGGGCCCGCCGAGGATCCCGGTGTACGCGAGCAGTGCCACGCCCGCAGCCCGGGCGGCGTCGATCACGGCCTGGTGCTGCGGCACGCGCTGCCCGATCTCGCTGCCGGAGATCAGCAGCACCCGGTCGCCCGCGGCGAAGACCCCGGCGAGGGTCTCGGGCCGCGAGTAGTCGGCCACCCGCAGGTCGACGCCGCGCGCCGCGAGGTCGGCTGCCTTCTCCTTCGTGCGGACGACGGCGGTGATCTGCTCGGCGGGCACCTGGGCGGCGAGCAGCCCGTCGATGACGAGGCGGCCGAGGTTTCCGGTGGCACCGGTGACGACGAGGCTCATGACTGAAATCTCCAGAATCTTCCGTTCGGGACGTTCAGTCACTTACCTTAAGGGGGGTACTAACCTGGCGTAAGTACCCACTTTGAAGTAAGGTACTGATATGACAGTTAGTGAGTCGGTCGGCGGCTGGGCGCCGGACATGAAGGCGGACATCAATGACGCGATGTGCCCCTCGCGCAATGTCCTGGAGCACGTCACGAGCCGCTGGGGCGTCCTGGTCCTGGTGGCCCTGTGGGAGCGCTCGTACCGGTTCAGCGAACTGCGCAGGCATATCGGCGGCGTGAGCGAGAAGATGCTGGCGCAGACCCTGCAGACCCTTGAGCGCGACGGGTTCGTGCACCGGGACGCCAAGCCGGTGGTCCCGCCCCGGGTGGACTACTCGCTCACCGACCTGGGCAAGGAGGCGGCCGAACAGGTCGCGGCCCTCGGCCGGTGGACCGAGAAGCGCACGCCGACGGTGCTCGAGAACCGGGAGCGATACGACGAGGCCCGGTCCTGAGCCTTCTCAGAACCGGGCCTCGCCTCGTGGGTACGTCAGGCGGTACGGCTGTCAGCCGGCGACCGTCCATGTGTCGTTGCCCGCGAGCAGCGCGGCGAGGTCGCCCTTGCCGTTCTGCTCGATGGCCGCGTCCAACTGGTCGGCCATGAGCGTGTCGTAGACCGGCCGGTCCACGGAGCGGAAGACGCCGATCGGGGTGTGGTGCAGGGTGTCGGGGTCCGCGAGCCGGGAGAGCGCGAAGGCGGTGGACGGCGACGCGGAGTGCGCGTCGTGCACCAGCAGCTCGCCCTCGTTCTCCGGCGTGACGGTGACGACCTTCAGGTCACCCGTCGCGGTGTCCCGCACCACGCCCTTGGCGCCGTCGACGCCGAAGCGGATCGGCTGCCCGTGCTCGAGGCGGATCACCGCCTCCTCGGCCTGCTGCTTGTCCTTGAGAATCTCGAAGGCGCCGTCGTTGAAGATGTTGCAGTTCTGGTAGATCTCCACGAGGGCCGTGCCGGGGTGGTCGGCGGCCTGGCGCAGCACCTCGGTGAGGTGCTTGCGGTCCGAGTCGACCGTCCGCGCCACGAACGACGCCTCCGCGCCGATCGCGAGCGACACCGGGTTGAACGGGGCGTCCAGGGACCCCATCGGCGTCGACTTCGTGATCTTTCCGACCTCTGACGTCGGGGAGTACTGGCCCTTGGTGAGGCCGTAGATCCGGTTGTTGAACAGCAGGATCTTCAGGTTCACATTGCGGCGCAGCGCGTGGATCAGGTGGTTGCCGCCAATGGAGAGCGCGTCGCCGTCACCGGTGACCACCCACACGCTCAAGTCCCGCCGGGACGAGGCGAGTCCGGTGGCGATGGACGGGGCACGGCCGTGGATGGAGTGCATGCCGTACGTGTTCATGTAGTACGGGAACCGCGACGAGCAGCCGATGCCGGAGACGAAGACGATGTTCTCCTTGGCCAGGCCGAGTTCGGGCATGAAGCCCTGCACGGCCGCCAGGACGGCGTAGTCGCCGCAGCCGGGGCACCAGCGCACTTCCTGGTCGGACTTGAAGTCCTTCATCGACTGCTTCGCCTCGGCCTTGGGCACGAGCGAGAGCGCTTCGACCGTCCTGCGTTCCGTGGTCTCAGCCATCGAGGGCCTCCTTGAGAGCCGTGGCGAGCTGCTCGGCCTTGAACGGCATTCCATTCACCTGGTTGTAACTGTGCGCGTCGACCAGGTACTTGGCGCGCAGCAGGGTGGTGAGCTGACCGAGGTTCATCTCGGGGACCACCACCTTGTCGTAACGCTTCAGAACCTCACCGAGATTCCCGGGGAACGGGTTGAGGTGCCGCAGATGCGCCTGCGCGACGCTCTGCCCGGCGGTGCGCAGCCGCCGTACGGCGGCGGTGATCGGCCCGTACGTCGAACCCCAGCCCAGGACCAGGAGCCCCGCGTCCCCGCTCGGGTCGTCGACCTGGATGTCCGGCACGTCGATGCCGTCGACCTTGGCCTGCCGCGTACGCACCATGAAGTCGTGGTTGGCCGGGTCGTACGAGATGTTGCCCGTGCCGTCCTGCTTCTCGATGCCGCCGATGCGGTGCTCAAGGCCCGGGGTACCCGGAACCGCCCACGGGCGGGCGAGGGTCTGCGGGTCGCGCTTGTACGGCCAGAAGACCTCGGCGCCGTCCTCCGTCTGGTGGTTCGGCGTGTGGGCGAACTGGACGCGCAGGTCGGGGAGTTCGTCCACGTCCGGGATCCGCCACGGCTCGGAACCGTTGGCCAGATAGCCGTCGGACAGCAGGAACACCGGCGTCCGGTAGGTCAGCGCGATCCGGGCGGCCTCCAGGGCGGCGTCGAAGCAGTCCGCCGGAGTGGACGGCGCGACGACCGGAACCGGCGCCTCACCATTGCGCCCGTACATGGCCTGCAGCAGATCGGCCTGCTCGGTCTTGGTCGGCAGACCGGTGGACGGGCCGCCGCGCTGAATGTCGACGATCAGCAGCGGCAGCTCGAGCGAGACGGCGAGGCCGATGGTCTCGGACTTCAGCGCCACGCCGGGCCCGGAGGTGGTGGTCACGGCGAGGGACCCGCCGAAGGCGGCGCCGAGCGCGGCACCGATGCCCGCGATCTCGTCCTCCGCCTGGAAGGTCCGTACGCCGAAGTTCTTGTGCTTGCTCAGCTCGTGCAGGATGTCCGACGCCGGAGTGATGGGGTACGAGCCCAGGTACAGCGGCAGATCGGCCTGCCGCGAGGCCGCCACCAGGCCGTACGACAGAGCCAGGTTCCCCGAGATGTTCCGGTAGGTGCCGGTCGGGAACGCGGACGCCGCGGGCTGTACTTCGTAGGAGACGGCGAAGTCCTCGGTCGTCTCGCCGAAGTTCCAACCCGCCCTGAAGGCGGCGATGTTGGCCGCGGCGATGTCGGGCTTCTTCGCGAACTTCGACTTCAGGAAGTTCTCGGTGCCCTCGGTCGGCCGGTGGTACATCCACGACAGCAGGCCGAGCGCGAACATGTTCTTCGAGCGGCCCGCGTCCTTGCGCGAGAGCTCGAAGTCCTTGAGGGCCTC
>NZ_JBSFUT010000028.1:0-110967 GCF_053591935.1 Streptomyces sp. NPDC002851
GACCGTGTCAACCGCGGTCGCCTCGTGCGGGACGCGATCGTCACGGCCGTCGCGGTCGGCTTCTCGCTGGGGCCGCGGCCGTGTGCGCTCCGGCAGGACGCGGTTTCGAGGGCCGGCTCGAGTGTCCGTGCGGTCTGATAGGAATTCTGGTGTGAGCAGCCAGAATGAGGGCCGGGCGGACGGCGCGCAGGACGCGGCGCCGGAGCAGCTTGCGCTCATTCGGGAGAGCGTCCGGAAGGCCCAGGTGCCGCGGGCCAAGCCGCGCACCTGGCGCGGTGCCGAGCTGGCCGGGCAGCGGCCGGTGGCGCGGGTCCTCGTCGACAAGGGCGTCCTGCATCTCGACCGGTACTTCGACTACGCCGTGCCCGCCGAGATGGACGCGGACGCGCAGCCGGGCGTACGGGTACGGGTGCGGTTCGGCGCCGGACGCGGTCAGGTGCACGGGGGGCGGCGCGAGGGCGGCGGCCTCATCGACGGCTACGTCATCGAGCGACTCGAAGAGTCGGACTACGCAGGCCCGCTGGCCGCGCTCGCTCAAGTCGTATCTCCCGAGCGGGTGTTGAGCCCCGAACTACTCGGGCTCGCCCGGGCCGTGGCCGACCGGTACGCCGGAAGCCTCGCCGACGTACTGCAACTGGCGATTCCGCCGCGGAACGCCAAGGCCGAACGCAAGCCGTCGCCGGAGCCGCTGCCGCCGCCCGCCGCACCGGAACCGGGGACCTGGGAGCGGTATCCGCGCGGGGCCGGGTTTCTTCAGGCGCTGGCCCAGGGGAGCGCGCCGCGCGCCGTATGGCAGGCCCTTCCCGGGGCCGAGTGGGCCGGGGAACTGGCGCGGGCCGTCGCCGCGGCGCTGGCCTCCGGGCGTGGCGCGCTCGTCGTCGTACCGGACGGACGGGCCGCCGCGCGCGTGGACGCCGCCCTGACCGAGGTGCTCGGCCCCGGGCGGCACGCGCTGCTCACCGCCGACGCCGGGCCCGAGAAGCGGTACCGCGAGTGGCTGGCCGTGCGGCGCGGGTCCGTGCGGGCCGTGGTGGGGACGCGGGCCGCCATGTTCGCGCCCGTCCAGCACCTGGGGCTCGTCGCCATCTGGGACGACGGGGACGACAGCCACAGCGAACAGCACGCACCACAGCCACACGCCCGGGACGTGCTGCTGCTGCGCGCCGCCCACGAGAAGTGCGGCTTTCTGCTGGGCAGTTGGAGCTGCACGGTGGAGGCGGCCCAGCTCGTCGACTCCGGCTGGGCGCAGCCGATAGTCGCCGACCGGGAACAGGTGCGGGCCACCGCGCCGCTGGTGCGCACCGTCGGGGACGGCGACCTGGCAAGGGACGAGGCGGCCCGCGTGGCCCGCCTCCCGACGCTCGCCTGGCAGGCCGCCCGCGAAGGGCTGCGGCACGGGCCGGTGCTCGTACAGGTGCCCCGCCGGGGCTATGTTCCGCGGCTGGCCTGCGAGCGGTGCCGTGAGCCCGCGCGCTGCAGGCACTGCTCCGGGCCCCTGGAGGCGCGGGACAGTGCCTCCAGGGGGCTGCTGCACTGTGCGTGGTGCGGGCGGGACGAGGGCGAGTGGCAGTGCCAGGAGTGCGGCGGGTTCCGGCTGCGGGCCCAGGTCGTGGGGGCCCGGCGCACCGCCGAGGAACTGGGCCGTGCCTTCCCGGCGGTGCCGGTACGCACCTCGGGGCGCGAGCAGGTACTCGACACGGTCTCCGACGCCCCGGCCCTCGTGGTCTCGACCCCGGGCGCCGAGCCCGTCGCCGACGGCGGCTACGCGGCGGCGCTGCTCCTCGACGGCTGGGCGATGCTCGGCCGGGCCGACCTGCGGGCGGGCGAGAACGCCCTACGACGCTGGATCGCGGCGGCCTCGCTCGTACGTCCCCAGGGTGCGGGCGGCACGGTGGTGGTCGTCGCCGAGCCGACGCTGCGGCCCGTGCAGGCCCTGGTCCGCTGGGACCCGGTCGGCCACGCGGTGCGCGAACTGGCCGAGCGGGCCGAACTGGGGTTCCCGCCGGTGTCCCGGATGGCGGCGGTGTCGGGGCGGCCGGAGGCGCTCGGGGAGTTTCTGGCGGCGGTCGAACTACCCGGGGACGCGGAGGTGTTGGGCCCGGTCCCGGTGCCCGTGACCTCCCCGGGAAGCCCGCGCCGCCCGGGCGGCCCGCCGCCGGGGGAGCAGTGGGAGCGGGCGCTGATCCGGGTGCCGCCGGGCAGCGGGGCGGCGCTTGCCGCTGCGCTCAAGACGGCTCAGGCGGGGCGGATGGCGCGGGGCGCTCGGGCCGCTTCGGGGGTGTGGGTGCGGATCGATCCGCCGGATATCGGGTGAGGGGACACTTCCCCCACCCCGCCCCTTCCCGTAAGCCTGACGGCGCTTCGGGGGCTCCGCCCCCGGACCCCCGCTCCTCAAACGCCGGAGGGGCTGGATTTGGGGCGCCCGGGACCGGGGCTCCGGTGGGGCAGGTCCGGAAACTCTCAGCCCGTCCGGCGTTTGAGGACGAGCGCCTTAAGCGCGATGGAAGCGGGGGTCCGGGGGCGGCAGCCCCCGAAGCGCCGTCAGGCTTACGGGAAGGGGCGGGGTGGGGGAGCAAACCGAGCCGCAGGCGCCAAGTCGCCGCCGCCCGGCATGTGAATGCCCCCGCCGAAGGGAGCGGGGGCATCGAGGGCGCGCGCAGTGAGGTGGCAGCGGGTCGGCGTGGCAGTGCCCATGGGTGCGCGGCCGGAAGGGGGGGGGGCGGCGCGGGGCCGGAGTGGAGCTCTGCCGTCGCGCCTGTGGTCAGCAGGGGAGGCCGAGCGGGGCGCGGGCCCGGGGGCGAAGCTCAGCCGTTGCGTGGGCCGGGGAACGCTCCCGGGCGTGCTTCGTCGCGGAGCTTCGGGCTGCCCGCCGTGGGCTGGGTCGGCATCGTGCGCGCCGCGGGCACCGAGGCCAGGGGGCCCGAACTCACGGGCACCGGGCGGCTGCCCGCTGTCTCGGTGGCGCGCTCGGCCTCCGCGGCCGCCTGCGTCGTGGCCCGACGGGCGCCGTAACGGCGGTGCACCGCCTGCTTGGTGACACCCAGAGCGGAGCCCACCGCGTCCCAGGAGAACCCCAGGGAACGGTCGAAGTCCACCGCGGCCGTCACCAGGGTCTCGACGCTGTCCCGGAGTTCCTGGGCGAGGCGGACGGTCGGGGCGGGGGCGCGCCCGTACACGACGAAGCCCGTGGAGGGCCCGGAGCGTCGCGGGCGGTAGACATTGCCCAACTGCGCGGTGAGCGTGCGCAGGGCGTCCACCTGCCGGCGGACCCGCTCGATGTCCCGCACCAGCAGATGCAGGCTGGCCCGTGCCTGGGCGTCGTGGGTTGCGTGGTCGGCCATGAACAAGCCTCTCGAACCGGCGTTGAAAAGGATCGGGCCGCGTCCGCGGCCCGTTGTGGTCAACTCTTTCTTGACCAACGCGCCACCCGTAGATGTGGTCACGGTGTCAGGGCGTATGGGCATATGCGCAGGGCGCCCGGCTCGACGTACGCCCCCCAAAAGGGGAGTTGGCCTAAAGGGGAGTCGGCCTAAGGAACCTAAAGGGGAGTTGGCCTAAGGAACCAGCAATCCCCGAAGCCGACCCGGCGGACAGCGACGTGCCTACGTCCCCGGGGGCGCGCCCGAAGACGCGCCCATAGACTGGTGCGCTGCTCGTCGCCCGGGGACCTAGGCCCTCTTCGACCTGGGACGGCGGGCGGAATCAGCCCGAGATAGCGAGGTAACCCCGAGTGAAGCTGGTCTTCGCAGGCACCCCCGAGGTCGCCGTACCCGCCCTGGACGCCCTGATCGCCTCCGACCGGCACGAGGTGGCCGCGGTCGTGACCCGCCCCGACGCCCCCGCCGGGCGCGGCCGCAGACTGGTCGCGAGCCCCGTCGCGGAGCGGGCCGAAGAGGCGGGCATCGAGGTGCTCAAGCCCGGCAAGCCACGGGACGAGGGCTTTCTGGAGCGGCTGCGTGAGATCGGGCCCGACTGCTGCCCGGTGGTGGCCTACGGCGCGCTCCTGCCCCGGGTCGCGCTCGACGTACCCACGCACGGCTGGGTCAATCTGCACTTCTCGCTGCTCCCGGCCTGGCGCGGCGCGGCGCCGGTGCAGCACGCGCTGATGGCCGGGGACGAGATCACCGGCGCCTCGACCTTCCAGATCGAAGAGGGCCTGGATTCCGGGCCGTTGTACGGAACCGTGACCGAGCATGTGCGACCCACCGACACCAGCGGCGACCTGCTCACGCGGCTCGCGTTCGCCGGGGCCGGGCTGCTCGCGGCGACCATGGACGGCATCGAGGACGGCTCGCTCAAGCCCGTGCCGCAGCCCACCGACGGGGTCTCGCTCGCCCCGAAGATCACCGTCGAGGACGCCCGGGTCGACTGGGCGGCGCCCGCGCTGGGGGTCGACCGCGTGGTGCGCGGCTGCACGCCCGCGCCGGGGGCGTGGACGACGTTCCGCGGCGAGCGCCTGAAGCTCGTCTCGGTGCGCCCGGAGCCGAAGCGTACGGAGCTCACGCCCGGGCAGCTCGCGGTCGGCAAGAACGACGTGTACGTCGGCACCGGCTCGCACGCCGTGGAGCTGCTGTGGGTGCAGCCGCAGGGCAAGAAGCCGATGAAGGCGGCGGACTGGGCGCGCGGGGTGCGGATCGAGGCCGGGGAGATGCTGGAGTAGCGGCCTCCTGGCGGGGCGTGGGGCCGGGTGTGGGGCTGGGCGTGGGGCTGTCCCGGACGGGCGTGGGGCTGTGTCCCGGAGGCCCTCAGCGGTCCCCGGAGCCTTCGGCCGCCCCCCTGTTCGGGCAGAACGCGGCGGCTCCCGGCTGCGGCGGTAGGGTTGACGTGCATCTTTATCCCAGAACCGGAGCACCTTTTCGTGACCGAGCAGCCTCGTCGGACCCGTCGGCCCCAGGGGCAGGGCGGCGGGACCCCCGGCAAACACGCCAAACCCGGCAAGCCGTACCGCCGCCCCAAGAAGGACCCTGTGCGGATCCTCGCGTTCGAGGCGCTGCGGGCGGTGGACGAGCGGGACGCGTACGCGAACCTCGTGCTGCCGCCGCTGCTGCGCAAGGCGCGCGAGAAGGAGGGGCCGGAGAAGTTCGACGCGCGTGACGCCGCCCTCGCCACCGAGCTCGTCTACGGCACGCTGCGCCACCAGGGCACCTACGACGCGATCATCGCGGCCTGTATCGACCGGCCGCTGCGCGACGTCGACCCGCCGGTCCTCGACGTGCTCAGCCTGGGCGCGCACCAGCTGCTCGGCACCCGGATCCCCAGCCACGCCGCCGTGTCCGCGACCGTGGAGCTGGCCCGGGTGGTGCTCGGCGACGGGCGCGCCAAGTTCGTCAACGCCGTCCTGCGGAAGATCGCCGCCGACGACCTGGACGGTTGGCTGGAGCGGGTCGCGCCGCCGTACGACGAGGACCCCGAGGACCATCTCGCGGTCGTGCACGCGCACCCGCGCTGGGTCGTCTCGGCGCTGTGGGACGCGCTCGGCGGCGGCCGCGCCGGAATCGAGGACCTGCTCGAGGCCGACAACGAGCGGCCCGAGGTGACCCTGGTCGCCCGCCCGGGCCGCACCACCGCGGCCGAACTCCTCGACTCGGTGGCCGAGTCGGCGGGCGCGGACGCCGCGCTGCCGGGCCGCTGGTCGCCGTACGCCGTGCGGCTCACCGAGGGCGGCGAGCCGGGCGCGCTCGACCCGGTGCGCGAGGGACGGGCCGGAGTGCAGGACGAGGGCAGCCAGCTGGTGGCGCTCGCACTCGCCAACGCGCCCGTCGAGGGCGACGACCGGCGCTGGCTGGACGGATGCGCCGGTCCTGGCGGCAAGGCCGCGATGCTCGCCGGGCTCGCCGCCGAACGCGGCGCCGTGCTGCTCGCCTCCGAGAAGCAGCCGCACCGCGCCCGGCTCGTCGCGGGCGCGCTCGACGGCAACCCGGGTCCGTACCAGGTGATCGCCGCCGACGGCACCCGCCCGCCGTGGCGGCCCGGCACCTTCGACCGGGTCCTGATGGACGTGCCCTGCACCGGCCTCGGCGCCCTGCGGCGCCGCCCCGAGGCCCGCTGGCGGCGCAGACCCGAGGACCTGGACGGCTTCGCGCCGCTCCAGCGGGCGCTCCTCGACCAGGCGATCGAGGCGGTACGCGTCGGCGGCGTCGTCGGCTACGCCACCTGCTCCCCGCACCTCGCCGAGACCCGCGCGGTCGTCGACGACGTGCTGCGCAAGCGGGGCGGCGAGGTCCAACTCATCGACGCACGGCCGATGTTGCCCGACGTACCCGCCCTGGGCGACGGGCCCGACGTACAGCTGTGGCCGCATCTGCACGGCACCGACGCGATGTATCTGGCCCTGCTGCGGCGGGTGGCCTAGGCCCTGTCTTCAAACCCCCGCCTGCCCCGCGACGCTGGCACGCACTCCCCCACTCTCGGCTTCGCTCGAGCGGGAGGTACCCCCGCGCCGCGCTGCCAGACGGCCCACGTAGCGCCGCTACGAGGACCTTCCGGCGCCTTGCGGTCGCCGCACCAGCCTCCCCCACTCTCGGCTTCGCTCGAGCGGGAGGTCCCCCCCCGGCGGGGCCGCCCTACGGGCGACGACGGGGGTTTGAAGACAGGACCTGGCACACCGTGAGCATGCGCCTCGACCGCGTGCCGGAGGTCCCGTCGCGCTGTGACCAGGGTCCGGGACGGTAACACCGCGTGAGCATGGCAGGCTTGGGTCATGGCCGTTCAGATCAACCCCAGCATCCTGTCCGCCGACTTCGCGCGTCTCGCCGAGGAGGCCAAGGCCGTCGAGGGCGCCGACTGGCTCCACGTCGACGTCATGGACTACGCCTTCGTACCGAATCTGACGCTCGGCGTGCCGGTCGTGGAGGCGCTGAGCCGCGCCACGCGCACCCCGCTGGACTGCCATCTGATGATCGAGAACCCGGACCGCTGGGCCCCGCAGTACGTCGAGGCGGGCGCCGGTTCGGTCACCTTCCACGTCGAGGCGGCCAAGGCCCCCGTACGTCTGGCCCGCGAGATCCGGGCCAAGGGCGCCCGCGCCTCCATGGCCCTGAAGCCGGCGACGCCGATCGAGCCGTACGAGGATCTGCTGCCCGAGCTCGACATGCTGCTGATCATGACCGTGGAGCCGGGCTTCGGCGGACAGTCGTTCCTCGACATCATGCTGCCGAAGATCCGCCGCACCCGTGAGCTGATCGCCAAGCATGGCCTCGAGATCTGGCTCCAGGTCGACGGCGGGGTCTCGGAGACCACCATCGAGCGCTGCGCCGAGGCCGGTGCCGACGTCTTCGTCGCGGGCTCGGCCGTGTACGGCAAGGACGACCCGGCCGAGGCGGTGCGCGCCCTGCGGGGCTGGGCCGAGGACGCCACCGCGAACGCCGCGTGGGCCTGCGACCACTGAGCGTCGCCGGGGCCTGGGGCACTGAGCGTCCGCACCCGCACACGCTCCCGGCGCACACCGCGGCGCACTCACGCGTCGCCCGTGCCACCGGGAGCCCACCGGGACGCCACCAGGACCCCACCGAGAGATGAACGAGACCGTGCAGGACTGATCAAGTACCGCTGGATCTGCAAGGATGAACGGCAACGGCACCCGGGTGAGTGACATCGTGGAGAGCCCCGGCAGGAGCCTCCGCGAGAGCCCCTGCACAAAAGTCACCGCACGTGAACAGCCGCAGCCCGTGCACCGACGTACAGACGTGAGGAGATCGCCGTGACTGGCATGTCAGCGGGGAGGCCGGCCCTGCGGATGGGACCCGCTGAGCTGGTGCAGGCGGCGGCCATGGCCCGCCGCTTCTATCTCGAGGGCAAGTCCAAGATCCAGATCGCGGAGGAGTTCGGCGTCAGCCGCTTCAAGGTCGCGAGGGTCCTGGAGACCGCTTTGGAGCGGGATCTCGTACGGATCGAGATCCGCGTCCCCGCCGAACTGGACGCGGAGCGTTCGGACCGGCTGCGGGCCCACTACGGCCTGCGGCACGCGGTCGTCGTCGAGTCGCCCGCGCAGACCGTGGAGGAGTCCCCCGACCCGGAGAACCTGGGCGAGGTGGCCGCCGACCTGCTCGGCGAGCTCGTCACCGAGGGCGATGTACTCGGCCTCGCGTGGGGCCGCTCCACCATCCACATGGCCGCCGCGCTCGACCGCCTGCCGCCGTGCACGGTCGTGCAGCTCACCGGCGTGTACGACGCGGGGACCGCGGAGCGCGGCTCGGTCGAGGCCGTACGGCGGGCCGCCCAGGTCTCCGGCGGCGAGGCCCACCCGATCTACGCGCCGATGCTGCTCCCGGACTCGGCGACCGCGGCCGCTCTGCGCAACCAGACCGGCATCGCCCGCGCCTTCGAGTACTTCGACAAGGTCACCGTCGCCGCGGTGTCCATCGGCTCCTGGGAGCCGGGCATCTCGACGGTGCACGACATGCTCACCGACGAGGAGCGCGCGCACTACGCCTCGCTCGGCGTCGCCGCCGAAATGTCGGCGCACCTCTTCGACGCCGAGGGCCGCCGGGTCGGGCGTGACCTGGGGGAGCGGTGCATCACGGTCGAGGCGGACCGGCTGCGCCGTATCCCGGAGGTCGTCGCGATCGCGGGCGGGCAGCGGAAGGCCCCGGCGATCGACGCGGTGCTCCGCTCCGGCCTGGTCACGAGCCTGGTCACGGACACGACGGCCGCGGATCAGCTCCTTGCCGCGGAGCCTGCCCCGCATCCCGCGCTTGATCGGGTGGATCCGGACGCGTAGGGGCTGCGCCGCGGGGCGTGTCTTACGGATCACGTATCCGTGCCGTCGGCTCGGTTGCCGTCATCTGGGGGCTGCGCCCCCAGACCCCCTGTCGCCCCTGAACGGGGCTCGTCCTCAAACGCCGGACGGGCTTGATGGTCAGGCCACGGGCCCGTACACCCGCTCCGCATTCCCCGCCCCGATCAGGCCCGCCACCCGCACCGCGTCCGCCTCCGACCACGCGCCGGACGCGACCCAGCCGGTGAGGAGCGCGTCCAGGGCCTCGCGGTAGAGCCGTGCCCCTACGACGTACAGCTCGGGCAGGCCGTACGCGTCCGTCGAGAAGAGCAGCTTGCCGAACGGTGTGAGTTCCAGGGCCTCGGCGAGCACGGCCGTGGCGCGTGCCCCGGTGTGCGTGAGCGCGAGGCCCACGTCGGCGTACACCTGCGGATAGATGTGTGCGAGATAGGCCGCGCCGCGGTGGAACGGATAGCCGTGCAGGAGCACCAGCGGGCCGCCGGTCGGGCCCACGGCGCGGATGAAGTCGGTCAGGAGCAGTGGGTCGGCCTCGCGCAGCCGCAGGTCCGGGTCGCCGAAGCCGGTGTGCAGCTGTAGCGGCAGGCCGGTGCCCAGGGCGGTCCACAGCAGGTGGCGCAGGAGCACCGGGTCGCGCAGGCGGTCGCCGCGGCGGCGCGAACCGAGCCAGCGGGTGGCGGCCTCCTCGGCCTCGGCGGCGGTGGGTGGCTCGGGAGCGAGGCCCAGGCCGTGGCGGTAGGCGGCCACGGACTTGAAGCCCGCGGCGGTGTGTGCGGCCGCTCGGATGTCGGCGGCGATCGCGGTGAGCAGGGCGGGGGCGTCGGTCGCGGCGTCCGCGGCCCGTTCGGCCAGGCTCTCCAGGCGTACGATCTCGCGCGCGGGCGCGCCGCCGAGCGCGGCCAGTTCGTGCGGCGCGGTCAGGTCGCCGGGCAGTCCGGTATCCACCAGGAACCCGCCGATCCCGGCCGCCCGTAGCAGCCGCCGGGTGACCTCTTCGGCGCCGAGCTCGTGGCGCCGGGCGAGGTAGCGGTCCGGTGGGCAGTGCGGGTCGAGGCCGAGCAGCGGCGGGCACAACCGGCGTACGGCGAAGCCCAGTTGAGTGTCGAAGAACGTGGTGCCGGGGGCGGCGGGCGCGTCCGACTCGGTGAGCAGCGCCTCGAAAGCACCACGGTCGGGGTCACCGCGCAGCACGCCGTGACAGTGGTGATCGAGGAGGGCGAGGTCGGGGAGGGAGAGGTCGGGGAGGAGGCCCTTCCCCCGTGGTGCGCCGGTCCCGTTCCCGGACGTCACGTCAGTACCGCTCCCGCGTGGCGGCGGCCAGCGCGTGGGGTGGCGTGCCGTCGTACAGCTCTGCCTCCGCCCTGCGTACCGCCGCGAAGGCTTCGAAGAGGCGGTCGCCCATGGCCTCGCGGAGCACCGTGGACTCGGTGAAGTGGCGCAGGGACGTGGTCAGGGACGTCGGCAGGCGAGGCACGTCGCGGCCGACCGGGTCGCCCGTCACCGGGGCGGGCAGGGTGTCCCCGGCGGCCATGCCCGCGAGGCCCGCGGCGATGACCGCGCCGGTCACGAGGTAGGGATTGGCCGCCGGGTCGAAGCACTTGACCTCGGCGTTGGCGGAATCGGGGGCGTCCGGCTCGGCGGTGATGAAGCGGATTGCCGCCTCCCGGTTCTCGTGCCCCCAGCACTGGAACGCGCCGGCCCAGCGGGAGGGTTCCAGGCGGAGGTAGCTCGCGGGGGAAGGGGCGCCGATGGCGAGGAGGGCGGGGAGAGCGTGGAGCACTCCGGCGAGAAAGGACTCGGCGGCGGGCGTCAGGCCGTGCGGGCCCTCGCCGCCCGTGCAGAGGTTGCGGTCGCCCTGCCACAGGCTGAGGTGCAGATGGCGGCCGTTGCCTACCGTGCCCGGCTCCAGAACCGGTCCGAACTGCGGGGTGAGGCCATGCTCCAGGGAGACGGCACGGATCGTCTCCCGCACCAGGACCGCCTCGTCCGCCGCGCCCACCGGGTCGCTCGGCGCGACGGACACCTCGAACTGGCCCGGCGAGTACTCCGGGTGCAGCTGCATCACATCGAGGCCCTGCGTCAGCAGTGCGTTCATCAAGTCGTCGGTGTACTGCGAGAGTTGGACGATGCGCGTCATGCCGTACGCCGGTCCCGTACCGACCGCGTCCGGGCCCCGCCGTACCGCCCACTCGGTCTCGAAGCTCATCCGCAGCGCGAGCCCGCGCTCCGCCGCCCGCTCGGCCATCCGCCGCGCGAACCCCCGCTGACAGCCCGCGTACGGACTGCCGTCCTGCTCGAACCGGTCCACCGGCGCCCAGGCCCAACCGGGCTGCGCGGCAAGCACGGTCAGATGGTCCAGATCCGGCACCAGACGCAGGTCACCGTCCGGCCCGCCGGTGCCCGGGGCGGACGTCATCGAGTCGTCGACCAGGTACACGTCGAACACCGGGGACATGCCGACGCCGCGCTCCGCGGCCCGCTCGAGGCGGCCGACCGGGACGGTCTTGACCCGGGTGAGGCCCGCGTTGTCCACCCAGGTCAGGGCGGTGGCATGCACCCCGTGGGCGCGGAGCTCGCCGGGTCGGTCCGGTGAAGTGGCCACTCTTCTCTCCCCTGTTGCTGCATACGCTGTCGTTCCTTCCTGCCCGCGTACGCGCGCTTCTCCCGTCCCGCCCGCATGCGTATGCACCTGTCCTGCCCGCATTCCTCAGCTCCTCACCGCAACAGCCCGAGCACCGTCGTCACGGTGTCGGCATCCTCGGCCCGCTTGTCCGGCCGGTACCGCACCACCCGCGCGAACCGCAGCGTCACGCCCTCCGGATAGCGCGGCGAGCGCTGCACCCCGTCGAAGGCGACCTCCACGACCAGCTCCGGCCGCACCCGCACCACCCCCGCCTCCTCCCCGACCGCGAGCTCCCGCAGCCGCTCGGTCTGCCAGGCGAGCACCTCGTCCGTGAGGCCCTTGAAAGTCTTGCCGAGCATCGCGAACGACCCGTCCGGGCGCCGCGCCCCCAGATGCAGATTGGACAGATATCCGGTGCGCCGCCCGTGCCCCCACTCGGCCGCGAGCACCACCAGGTCCAGGGTGTGTACGGGCTTCACCTTCAGCCAGGACGCACCGCGCCGCCCCGCGCTGTACGGCGCGTCGAGCGACTTGAGCATGACCCCCTCGTGCCCCCGCTCCAAGGTCCGCTTCGCGAACTCCCTAGCTCTTTCCCGCTGTTGTACGTCGTCGGGGTCCTCGATCACGTAACGCCGGACCTGCCGGAGCCCCGTCGCCACCCGGGCCAGCTCGTCGTGGCGCGCGCGGGCGGGCCGGTCGAGCAGATCGCGGCCGTCGACGTACAACAGGTCGAAGAAGACCGGGACGAGGGGAAGCGCGGCCTGCGCGCCCGCGATATCGAGCCGGGAGCCGACCCGGCCCGCGACCTCCTGGAAGGGCCGCGGCCGCCCCGCCTCGTCGAGGGCGATCACCTCTCCGTCGAGCACGGCCCGGTCGGCCGCCGACTCCCGTGCCGCGGCGACGACTTCGGGCAGCCGCTCGGTGATCTCGTCCAGGGTGCGGGTGAAGACCCGTACCGTCTCACCGTCCCAGTGCACCTGCACCCGGATGCCGTCGAGCTTCTCCTCGACCGCGCACGGTCCAAGGGCGTCGACGGCGCCGTCCACGTCCCCGGCGGTCTTCGCGAGCATCGGCTGCACCGGGCGGCCCACGTCGAGCCGGAACGCGTCGAGCGCGGCCGGGCCGTCGGCGGCGAGCGCCCGCGCGACGGTATCCGTACGGCCCGCCAGCATCACCGCACGCCGCACCGCACCCGGCTCGGCGCCGGTCGCCACGGCCAGACCCTCGACGGCGAGCGCGTCGAGGGCACCCTGGCGCAGCTCGCCCCCGATGAGCCCGAACAGAAACCGCTGCTCGTCCGCGGTCGCGGCGCCGAGCAGCTCCCGCACGAGCCGTCTGCGCTCGCCCTGCGCACCGGTCCCGGACACGGCCGCGATCCGCTCGAACGCCTCGTGCAGCTCCTGCACGGTGAGCCGCGGTGCGGCGGCCGGAGGCGGCGGATCCCGGAACGCGGCCCACCCCACCCCCAGCTTCCGCTGCGGCAACCGCCCCGCCAGATAGCTCACGAGCAGCGGCGACTCCTGCGGCGACATCTCCCGGAACACCCCGGCGAGCAGCTCCGTCTTACGCGAGCGCGCGGACGTGGCGGCGATCGCGAGCGACGCCCGGGCGACCTCGGCGAGCAGCATGAGGTCATGGTGACGCAGGGGGCGCGGTGGCGCACCGGGGCCGTGGGGTGTCCGGTGGCCTCTTCCCCTACCCCGCCCCTTCCCGAAGGCGTTCAGCCGCTCCGCGCCGAGGGTGCCGCTGCGCCCACCCTTCCCCAAGCTCTCAACTGCGTTCGAGCAGGGGAGACCCCACTCGCCCTGCGGCACGACTGCCCGCGGCGGCGGGGGAGGACGAGCGCGTTCAGCGCGACATCTGCGGCGGGCGGGTCCGGGGGCGGCAGCCCCCGAAGCGCCGTCAGCCAGGCGGCGTTAGCCGCATATCGACACTGCCGGGAAGGTGCGGGGCTGGGGAGCAATCCAGCCGTACGGGCAGAGCGCGGGGCACCTGCCCACCCCCTGTGGCAGCATCGGCGCATGCATCACCGGAACGCCCCCGGCCCGTTCGGCCCCCTCGCCCCCGTGCTCGACGCCGCCCGCGCGGCCGGGCGGAGCGTGGCCGTGCTCGACCTCGACGGGGTCACGGACAAGGCGGCGTTCATGGAGCGCTGCGCCCGGGACCTCGACCTGCCGGGCTGGTTCGGCCGCAACTGGGACGCGCTCGCGGACTGCCTCACCGATCTGCCGCACGGCACGCTGCTCGTGGTCACCCACTGGCAGCCGTACGCCGCCGCGCAGCCGCGCGAGTGGGGCACCGCCCAGGACGTGCTCACCGAGGCGACGGGCAGCGCCGCGGAACTCTCGGTCCTGCTGGCCCTGGGCTGAGCGGAGGGGCGGGCGCGCGGTGGCCGCCGTCCAACCTCAGGCCTGCTGTTCCCGCTGCGCCCGCTGTGCCCGCCACTCCGGGGCGAGCACTGACCAGACCTCCATGTCCTGCCGCTCGCCGCGGTACAGGAAGACCCCGCGCAGCACACCGTCCTTGGTCATGCCGAGCCGCCGGGCCACCGCGATGCTCGCCGCGTTCTCGGTGCCGACCTGCCACTCCACGCGGTGGATGCCGCGCTCCAGGACCGCCCAGTCGATGATCACCCGCGCGGCCCGGGTCACCAGCCCCCGGCCCACCGCCGAGGGCTCGAGCCAGCAGCCCGCCTCCGCGACGCCCTGCGCCACGTCCATCGTCCGGAACAGCACGCCGCCGACCAGCTTGCCGCCGTCCCGGATCCCGTAGATCCGCCCGGTGTCCGACGCGGTCTTGTCGGCGTACGACTGGAGAAACGCGCGCGCCGAGTCCAGATCCGTGGCGGCGTCCGCAAGGCCGACGTACCGCCCGATGAACTCCCGCCCCCGGTCGATATGGGCCAGAAACTCCTCCGCCTGCCACGGCTCCAGCGGCCCCAGCTCGGCGCCGTCCGTACCAAGCGTTGTCGCGAACATCGTGCCCCCTCCGCATCCGTGCCTGCCTCGTCAGCATCGTGATCTTCTCACGCGGGACCGGACCGAAGACCCCTCTTTTTTGGAGCTTTCCACGACCAACGCCCTTGCCGTCCTGGACGATCGGCCCGGGGCGCGCCCTCCCCCTGTCGTGGGAGAATGAAGTACGTGCGTTTCCTCGGCTGACCTGCCCGAGGGTCACCTCCGAATGACTGGATGTTCTGCACGTGCGTTTCCTCAACGACATCAAGCCGCCGTACGACCTCACGTACGACGATGTGTTCATGGTGCCGAGCCGCTCCGCCGTGGGTTCCCGGCAGGGCGTGGATCTTTCCGCGCCGGATGGTACGGGCACCACGATTCCGCTGGTCGTGGCCAACATGACCGCCATTGCCGGGCGCCGGATGGCCGAGACCGTGGCGCGCCGCGGCGGCCTCGTCGTCATTCCGCAGGACATCCCGATCGAGGTCGTCACCGACGTCATCTCCTGGGTCAAGCAGCGCCACCTGGTGCTCGACACCCCGATCACGCTCGCCCCGAGCCAGACCGTCGCGGACGCGCTCTCGCTGCTGCACAAGCGGGCGCACGGTGCGGGTGTCGTCGTGGACGGCGACAGCCGGCCGATCGGTGTGGTCACCGAGTCGGATCTGACCGGCGTGGACCGGTTCACGCAGCTGTCCGAGGTGATGTCGCGGGAGCTGCTGCTCATCGACGCCGACATCGACCCGCGGGACGCGTTCCACCAGCTCGACGCCGGGCACCGCAAGGTCGCCCCGGCCGTCGACAAGGACGGCAAGCTGGTCGGCATCCTGACCCGTAAGGGCGCCCTGCGCGCGACCCTCTACACCCCGGCCGTCGACAAGAACGGCAAGCTGCGGATCGCCGCCGCCATCGGCATCAACGGCGACTTCGTGGGCAAGGCGAAGCAGCTGCTCGACGCCGGTGTGGACACCCTCGTCATCGACACCGCGCACGGCCACCAGGAGACGATGATCTCCGCGATCAAGGCCGTGCGGGCCCTCGATCCGCAGGTTCCGCTCGTCGCGGGCAACATCGTCTCGGCCGAGGGCGTCAAGGACCTGATCGACGCCGGTGCCGACATCATCAAGGTCGGCGTGGGCCCCGGCGCCATGTGCACCACGCGCATGATGACCGGCGTGGGCCGCCCGCAGTTCTCCGCCGTCCTGGAGTGCGCCGCCGAGGCCAAGAAGTACGGCAAGCACGTCTGGGCCGACGGCGGCATCCGGCACCCGCGTGACGTCGCCATGGCGCTGGCCGCCGGTGCGTCCAACGTCATGATCGGCTCGTGGTTCGCCGGGACCTACGAGTCGCCGGGCGACCTCCAGCAGTCCGCCGACGGGCGGCTCTACAAGGAGTCCTTCGGCATGGCCTCCGCGCGCGCCGTGCGCAACCGCACCGCCGAGGAGTCCGCGTACGACCGGGCCCGCAAGGCGCTGTTCGAGGAGGGCATCTCCACCTCGCGGATGTTCCTCGACCCGGCCCGGCCGGGCGTTGAGGACCTGATCGACTCGATCATCGCGGGCGTCCGCTCCTCCTGCACGTACGCCGGTGCCGGAAGCCTCGAGGAGTTCGCCGAGCGCGCGGTCGTCGGCCTCCAGTCCGCCGCCGGTTACGCGGAGGGCAAGCCGCTGCACGCCAGCTGGAGCTGAGTCCCAGGACGAGCTTGTCGAACGGCCCCGGTCGCCACGGTGCGACCGGGGCCGTGGTGCGTGTTCATGGCTGACCGAGTCGGCGGCGATCGGGCGACCCCTCGGCCTTCCCGGCCCGCCCGTTTGATGTGGCAATAGTCACCTTCGTGCAGTGATCGAAAGGTGCACCGCAATGAAGACCTGTATTTTCGGGGGGTACGCAACAATCTTGCCTTGATGCGCAAGGTTGCTTCATTACGCAAGTGAAGCCGCGCCTCGTAAAGTCCTGCGCTGTACTTCGTCTGGCGGGGACCGCCTGCTCGTTGGTCCCCGTCGTCGCGGGCCGCCGAGGTCCCCGTCAAGCGCTCCGCAGTGATGAAGGAGTCCCCCTCGTGCTCGACCAAGGCGCCCCGCCGAGATCTGCCCCGCCGCGCCCGTCCCCGGTCGCCTCGCTGATGCGTCGCAAGCCGGTAGAAGTCCTGGTCGCCGAGGGCGGCAAGGGCGAGGGCGGCACGCTGCGGCGGTCGCTCTCCATGTGGCAACTGACCATGATCAGCATCGGTGCGACGCTCGGCACCGGCATCTTCGTGGTCCTCGGAGAGGCCGTGCCGAAGGCCGGTCCCGCGGTCACCTTGTCCTTCGTGATCGCCGGTCTGACGGCCCTCTTCTCCGCCCTCTCGTACGCCGAGCTGGCCGGGACCATCCCGGTCTCCGGGTCCTCGTACTCGTATGCGTACGCAACGATGGGCGAGCTGATTGCCTGGGTCTGCGGCTGGTGTCTGGTCCTGGAGTACGGCGTCTCGGTCGCGGCCGTCGCCGTCGGCTGGGGCGAGTACCTCAACGAGCTGCTCGACGGCACCATCGGCGTCACCATCCCGGACGCCCTGTCGGCGCCGCCCGGCGAAGGCGGCGTCTTCAACCTGACCGCCCTGATCGTCGTGCTGCTCGCCATGGTGTTCCTGCTCGGCGGAGCCAAGGAGTCGGCCCGCGCCAACACGATCATGGTCGCCGTGAAGATCGGCGCGCTGCTGCTCTTCTGTGCCATCGGCTTCATGGGCTTCAAGTCCGGCAACTACAGCGACTTCATGCCGCTCGGCATGGCCGGTGTCAGCGCTGCCGGAGCCACCCTGTTCTTCTCGTACATCGGCTTCGACGCCGCCTCCACCGCTGGTGAGGAGGCGAAGAACCCGCAGCGCGACCTGCCGCGCGCGATCATGCTCTCGCTCGTCATCGTCACCGCCCTGTACGTCCTGGTCGCGGCCGTCGCCATCGGCGCCCGCCCCTGGCGTGCGTTCACGGACACCGAGGCCACGCTCGCCACGATCATGAAGGACGTCACCGGACAGCCCTTCTGGGGCACGGTCCTCGCCGCCGGTGCCGTGATCGCCATCGCCAGCGTCGTGCTCGTCGTGCTCTTCGGCCAGACCCGCATCCTGTTCGCGATGTCCCGCGACGGCCTGGTGCCCAAGGCCTTCGCCAAGGTCAGCCCGCGCAGCGGCACGCCCCGCGTGAACACCGTGATCGTCTCGCTGTTCTGCGGCATCCTCGCCGCCGCAGTCCCGCTCGGGCAGCTCGCGGACGCCACCAGCATCGGTACGCTCTTCGCGTTCGCCCTGGTCAACGTCGCGGTCGTGGTCCTGCGCCGGACCCGCCCGGACATGAACCGGACCTTCAAGGTGCCGTTCTCGGCGCTCTTCCCGGTGCTCGGCTTCGGGTTCTGTGTCTGGATGATGTTCAGCCTCGACGCCATCACCTGGCAGGTGTTCGGCGCGTGGATGGCCGTCGGGCTCGTGATCTACTTCGCATACGGTCGGCGCCGCTCGCGCCTGGCGTCGGGCGGGAGCCCGGCGTCCGCACCGGTCGCGGCCGAGGAGAAGTGAGCCGACCCGGGGGCCGCCGCCCGCGCGGCCCCCGGGCCCTACAGGAGAAGTGAACCGCCCGCAGTGCTGAACGAACTCGATGAACGGATCGTGCACGCCCTCGCCGAGGACGCCCGTCGCTCCTACGCCGACATCGGCCAACTGGTCGGCCTGTCCGCGCCCGCGGTGAAGCGCCGCGTCGACCGGCTGCGCGAGACCGGGGCCATCACCGGATTCACCGTCCGCGTGGACCCCGGGGCGCTCGGCTGGGAGACCGAGGGGTTCATCGAGATCTACTGCAAGGGGAACACCTCGCCCGAGGTCATCAAGCGCGGGCTTGAGCCGTATCCGGAGGTCGTGGCGGCCTCAACGGTGACGGGCGAGGCGGATGCGCTCGTGCAGGTCTTCGCTGCGGATATGCGGCACTTCGAGCGGGTGCTTGAGCGGATCGCGGGGGAGCACTTTGTGGAGCGGACCAAGTCCGTGCTGGTGCTTTCGCCGTTGATGCGGCGGTTTTCTTCGGGGGCGCCTGCTTAGTCGGGTGCGGGTTTGTTTCTGGTGCGGGTTTGTGGGGCGCTCTGCTCCCGCGCAACAGATCGCCGGAACCCCCCTCCCACCCGCAACAAACCGCTCACCAAGGCGCAACGGACGCGTCTTGTAGCCCCCGCCCCGCCGCCCGTACCGTCATTGCGTCCCCCGTACACCCCGTACACCGAGGTCTGCCCATGCCGTCGTCGCCGTTGCGTACCGCCCTGTTTCAGAGTTCTGGACGGCTCGGTGACGTCGCGTACAACCTTGGGCTGCTCGAGGAAGCCGCGGGGCGGGCCGCCGATGCCGGGGCGGGGCTCGTCGTCGTGCCGGAGATGTTTCTGACCGGGTACGCCATCGGCGACGACATCGCTCGCCTCGCCGAGCCCGCCGACGGCCGCTCCGCCGAGTGGATCGCGACCATCGCCGCACGCCACGGCGTCGCCGTCGCCTACGGCTACCCGGAGCAGGGCGACGGCGCGGTGTTCAACTCCGCCCGGCTCGTGGGCCCCGATGGCACCGCCCTCGCCAACTACCGCAAGACGCACCTCTTCGGCTGCTTCGAGCAGGAGCACTTCACGCCCGGGGACACCCCCGTCGTCCAGGCCGAGCTCGGCGGGCTCACCGTCGGCATCATGATCTGCTACGACGTGGAGTTCCCGGAGAACGTCCGGGCGCACGCGCTGGCCGGGACCGATCTGCTGCTCGTGCCGACCGCGCAGATGCACCCGTTCCAGTTCGTCGCCGAGTCGCTCGTGCCGGTGCGTGCCTTCGAGAACCAGATGTACGTCGCGTACGTCAACCGCATCGGTCCGGAGGGGGAGTTCGAGTTCGTCGGGCTCTCCACGCTCGCCGGGCCCGACGGACTCGCTCGGGTGCGTGCGGGGCGCGGCGACGATCTGGTTGTCGCTGACGTCGATCCCGTCTTCCTGGCCGATTCGCGTGCCGCCAACCCGTATCTGCGGGACCGCCGACCTGGCCTGTATGCCTCGCTCGGCTGAGTTCGGCGAGTTCGGCTGAGCTCGTCGTACAGCCTGGCCGCCGCCACCCACACCTCACCTCACCCTGCCCCACCCCCGTACGCGCAAGGAGTCCGCCCGCCATGACGTCCACGGTGCCCACCGCCGTTCAGCACACCGACGGCGAGCCGCCGATCACCATGTTCGGCCCCGACTTTCCGTACGCGTACGACGACTTCCTGGCGCACCCGGCCGGGCTCGGTCAGATACCCGCGACCGAGCACGGCCAGGAGGTCGCGATCATCGGCGGCGGAATGTCCGGCATCGTGGCCGCGTACGAGCTGATGAAGATGGGCCTCAAGCCGGTCGTCTACGAGGCCGACCGGATCGGCGGCCGCCTGCGCACCGTCGGCTTTTCTGGCACCGCCACCGAAGGTGAAGCAGGGGCACTCACCGCCGAGATGGGCGCGATGCGGTTTCCGCCGTCCTCGACCGCGCTGCAGCACTACATCGACCTGGTGGGTCTGAAGACCAAGCCGTTCCCCAACCCGCTCGCCCCGGACACCCCGTCGACCGTCGTCGACCTCAAGGGCGAGTCGCACTACGCCGAGACCGTCGACGATCTGCCGCAGGTCTACCGGGACGTCATGCACGCCTGGAACGCCTGCCTGGAGGAGGGCGCCGACTTCTCCGACATGAACCGCGCGCTGCGCGAGCGCGATGTGCCGCGGATCCGGGAGATCTGGTCCACGCTCGTGGAGAAGCTGGACAACCAGACCTTCTACGGGTTCCTCTGCGAATCCGAGGCCTTCAAGTCGTTCCGGCACCGCGAGATCTTCGGACAGGTCGGCTTCGGCACCGGCGGCTGGGACACCGACTTCCCCAACTCGATCCTGGAGATCCTGCGGGTCGTCTACACCGAGGCCGACGACCACCACCGCGGCATCGTCGGCGGCAGCCAGCAGCTGCCGCTGCGGCTCTGGGAGCGCGAGCCCGAGAAGATCGTGCACTGGGCGCTCGGTACGTCCCTCAAGTCGCTGCACGAGAACGGCGAGCCGCGCCCCGCGGTGACCCGGCTGCACCGCACCGCGGGCAACCGCATCACGGTCACGGACGCGAGCGGCGACATCCGTACCTTCCCGGCGGCGATCTTCACCGCCCAGTCCTGGATGCTGCTCTCCAAGATCGAGTGCGATGACTCGCTCTTCCCGATCGACCACTGGACCGCCATCGAGCGGACGCACTACATGGAGTCCAGCAAGCTGTTCGTGCCGGTCGACCGGCCGTTCTGGCTGGACAAGGCCGTCGACGACGAGGGCAACGCCACCGGGCGGGACGTCATGTCGATGACGCTCACCGACCGGATGACCCGCGGCACCTACCTGCTCGACGACGGCCCGGACAAGCCCGCCGTCATCTGCCTCTCGTACACCTGGTGCGACGACAGCCTCAAGTGGCTGCCGCTGTCCGCGAACGAGCGGATGGAGGTCATGCTGAAGTCGCTGTCGGAGATCTATCCGAAGGTCGACATCCGGAAGCACATCATCGGCAACCCGGTCACGGTCTCCTGGGAGAACGAGCCGTACTTCATGGGCGCGTTCAAGGCGAACCTGCCCGGCCACTACCGCTACCAGCGCCGCCTGTTCACGCACTTCATGCAGGACGAGCTGCCCGCCGACAAGCGCGGCATCTTCCTCGCGGGCGACGACATCTCCTGGACGGCCGGCTGGGTCGAGGGCGCCGTGCAGACCGCGCTCAACGCCGTGTGGGGCGTCATGCACCAGTTCGGCGGCGCGACCGACCCGGCCAACCCCGGGCCCGGCGACGTGTACGAGGAGATCGCGCCGGTGGAGCTGCCCGAGGACTGACCGGGGCCGCGCGCGGCGGGCAGCACCCGGATCAGGCGCCCGCCGCGCGCACTCCCGCGTACACCGCGGCGGCCACGTCCGTGAGTTCTTGGGCGTCGCGCATCGTGCCCTGAAGGTCGATCAGGATCTCCTCGACGCCGACCCGCGCATGCGCCACCAGGTCCTCGACGATCTGCTCGACGCTGCCCTGGAAGGGTGCCCGGTCCTCGCCGTCGTACGGCTTCGCCGAGTACCGCGCGTTCGCCCGTACGCACACCGCGAAGGGACGCTTCCGGCCGCGCTCGGCCGCCAGCTCCTTGAGCCGCTGCCACTCCTCGGCGAGCCGGTCCGGACCGGTGGCCGCGGGCATCCAGCCGTCCGCGCGGTCGATCAGGCGGCGGGCGGCGCGCGGGCTGTTCGCGGGCAGATAGACGGGGATCGGGCGCGCGGGCTTCGGGCCGACCTCGGACGGTACGACCTTCGCCGACTTGCCCTCGTACGCCACCGGATCCGGCCCCCACACGGCACGGCACACGTCGAGCAGCTCGTCCAGGGCGGCGCCGCGCCGCTCGAAGGGCACGACGCCCTGCGCCGCGTACTCGCTGCGCGACCAGCCGGTGCCGAGCCCGGCGACGACCCGGCCGCCGCTGGCCGCGTCGAGCGTGGCAAGGCCCCTGGCGAGCTCGAACGGCAGGTGCAGCGGCGCGACCAGGACGCTGGTGCCGAGCCTGGCCCGCTCCGTGGCCGCCGCGGCGAGGGTGAGGCTGACCATCGGGTCGGCCACCGAGCGGTACTGCTTCGGCCAGGGCAGGCCCTCGATTCCGTACCGGCCCTCGGCCGGTGGCGTCGGGAACAGCACCCGCTCGAAGACCCACAGGCTCTCGTACCCGGCCTGCTCGGCGGCGCGCGCCACCTCGGGAATGTCGCGCCCGATGGCGTACTGCTTCATCTGCGGAAGTCCCAGGCCGAGCTTGACTGCCATGCTGCCTCCAGGGGGAGTCATAACGGCTTCAACTACCGTATGCAGCCTACGCGTTGGGCTCCCGCCGGGCGCTGCCTCACGGCAAGGGCGTGAGCAGGCACCGTCCGACCAGGCCGACCCCCGCGTCCATCCGCTGCCGGAACTCCTCGGCCAGCTCGGGCAGATCCCGCAGCCGCCACAGCACCCGGGCCGCCGACCAGGCCCCGTCCCTGGCCCGCTCCAGGCTCCAGGTGCCCAGGAGATGGGTGAGCGGGTCGGCGATCTGGAGGAGATCGGGGCCCGGCATCAGGTCCTCGCGGATGCGCTCCTCCAGGGCGACGAGGAGGTCCCCCACCCGGTCGAACTCGTCCTCGATGTCGCCCGGTACGCAGTCCAGGGTGCGGCAGGTGTCCAGGACCGCGAGCGCCAGGTCGTGCCCGATGTGCGCGTTGATGCCCGCGAGCGCGAACTGCAGTGGCCGTACGCCGGGATGGCGCCGGTACTGGAACAGTGGACGCCAGCACCTGGCGGGGCGGTCGCCGCGTGCCACCGCGTCGACGGCCGCCAAGTACCGCTCCGCGAACCGGACATCGAGCGTCGCGCCCGCCCGTACGTCGGGGAAGAAGCCGCCGTCCAGGTGTCGGTCGACCTCCTCGGTCACGGTGAGGTAGACGCGGTTGAAGACGGCCACGCCGTCGGTCGGTGGCCAGTCGGCGGCGAGGGTGCGCATCCGCGCGAGCACGGCGTCGACGTCGGCCGTTCTGGACCTGGCCGTTCCGGTGGTGGCCGTGGTGGCCTTGTCCGTTCCGGTCCTGGTGTGTCCCAACTGCCGCATACGGGCAGCGTCCCAGGCCCGGCCACGCGTGGAGTCCGGCGGGCCGGGGGCTTCCCCGAAACGGGGGACGCCCCGCCTACGCGGTCGGCTCCGGCGACTCGTCCTTGTCGTACCGCGAGGTGCCCTCGTCGAGGAGCGGCTCCTGCGGGGTCTTGAGGTGGGCCGGGGCCATGAAGCGCAGTGCGTGGTAGCCGGTGATGACCACGAGCGTGCCGAGGGCGATGCCGCTCAGTTCGAAGTTCTCGGTGAACTTCAGCGACACGTTGCCGACGCCGATGATGATGCCCGCGGCCGCCGGGACGAGGTTCAGCGGATTGCGCAGATCCACCTTGGCGTTGATCCAGATCTGCGCGCCGAGCAGCCCGATCATGCCGTACAGGATGACCGTGATCCCGCCGAGCACCCCGCCGGGGATCGCCGCGACGACCGCCCCGAACTTCGGGCACAGGCCGAAGAGCAGCGCGAATCCGGCGGCCGCCCAGTACGCGGCGGTGGAGTAGACCCGGGTCGCCGCCATGACGCCGATGTTCTCGGAGTACGTGGTGTTGGGCGGGCCGCCGACCGCCGTGGAGAGCATCGACGCGGCGCCGTCCGCGGAGATCGCGGTGCCCAGCTTGCTGTCCAGGTTGTCGCCGGTCATCTCGCCGACCGCCTTCACGTGCCCGGCGTTCTCGGCGATCAGGGCGATCACCACGGGCAGGGCCACCAGGATCGCGGACGACTCGAAGCTCGGCGCGTGCAGCGAAGGAAGCCCGATCCACTCGGCCGTGCCGACGCCCGACAGGTCGAGCCGCCAGTGGTCCACGGCCTCCGCGCTGCCCACCGGCGAGTGGATCTTCCCGAAGACGAGGTCGAACAGCCAGGAGATCCCGTACCCGAAGACCAGACCCAGGAAGATCGCGATCCGGGACCAGAAGCCGCGCAGACACACCACGGCGAGACCGGTGAAGAGCATCACGAGCAGCGCGGTCCACTGGTCCTGCGGCCAGTACGTGGTCGCCGTCACCGGCGCCAGGTTGAAGCCGATCAGCATGACCACGGCACCCGTGACGATCGGCGGCATCGACGCGTGAATGATGCGCGCCCCGAACTTCCGCACCGCGAGCCCGGAGAGGAAGAGCGCGGCGCCGACCACGAAGACCGCGCCGGTCACGGCGGCACTGGAGCCGCCCTGGGCCCGGATCACGGCCGCCACGCCCACGAAGGAGAGCGAGCAGCCCAGATAGCTGGGCACCGTGCCGCGGGTGGCGAGCAGGAAGATCACGGTGGCGACACCGGACATCATGATCGCCAGGTTCGGGTCCAGGCCCATCAGGACCGGCGCGACGAACGAGGCACCGAACATCGCGACCACGTGCTGGGCACCGAGCCCCACCGTGCGCGGCCACGAGAGCCGTTCGTCGGGGCGGACCACGGCGCCGGGAGCGGGTACGCGCCCGTCGCCGTGCAGGGACCAGCGGACGCCGAGGTTCATCGCGGGATTCACTTTCGGTACACGTTTCAGCACGAAACGATCTGGCTCAAAACAATCCGACCCATGCTAAGTCCGTGCGCGGGGTGCCTCTCGACGCTCCGCGCCCCGCTCCGTACCGCCGCCGCGGTCCGTACGCAGCACCCCGGCGCCAAGGACAAGCCCGCAGGCCAGCGCCGTCACCAGGCTGAAGGAGGCCACCAGGGACGTCGCGTCCGCGATGGCGCCGATCGCCGACGGGGCGATCAGACCCGAGGTGTACGTGATCGTGGCCACGCCCGCGATCGCCAGGCTCGGGTTGTCCCCGCTGCGCCCGGCCGCCGCGAAGGCGAGCGGCACCACGACCGCGATGCCGAGCCCCATGCACCCGAAGCCCGCCATGGCGAGCACGGGGTTCCCGCCGAACACCACGAGCAGCCCGCCAGCCGCGGCGAGCACCCCGCCCGTCCGTACCGTGCGCACCGCCCCGAACCGGTCCACCACACGGTCCCCGGCAAGCCGCGCCACCGCCATGGTCAGCGCGAACGCCGTGGTCGACGCGGCCGCCGCGCCCGGCGACGTACCGAGCACGTCCTTGAGGTACACGGCCGACCAGTCCAGGCTCGCGCCCTCCGCGAACACCGCGCAGAACCCCACCGCGCCGATCAGGACCGCCGACCTCGGCGGCACCGCCCACCGCGGCGGCGCCTCGGCCTCCGGCGCACTGCGCAGGTCGGGCACGCCCTGGCAGGCGACGAGACCGAGGACGGTGAGGGCCAGGGCCGCGAGCAGGTGGTGCAGCCGGGCGTCCGAACCCAGGTGCGCGGCGAGGGTGCCGGCGGCGGAACCGACCAGGGCACCGGTGCTCCACATGCCGTGCAGGCTGGACATGATCGAGCGGCCGAGCCGGTTCTCGGTCTCCACGCCGAGCGCGTTCATCGCCACGTCCGACATCCCGGCCGTGGCCCCGAACACGAAGAGCGCCGCGCAGAGCGTCAGGAGGTTCGGCGCGAGCGCGGGCAGGGTGAGCGCGAGCGTCCAGAGCGCGAGCAGGCCGCGCAGCGCGGTCCGGGCGCCGAAGCGGTGCGAGACGGTGCCCGCGAGCGGCATCGCGACCGAGGCACCGATCGCCGGGAAGGCGAGGGCGAGGCCCAGCTGTCCCGCGCTCACCGCGGCGTGCTCCTGGATCCACGGCACCCGCGTGGCGAACGATCCGGTGACCGCGCCGTGCACGCCGAAGACCGCGGCCACGGCGTAGCGGGCGCGGGTCAACTCCCTTGGCCCGTACGTCTCTTCGCCCGTCGCACGGTCCGCTGTGCCGTCCTCCATGCGGTCCCCCATGCCGTCCCCATACGTCGTCCTCCGGTACGGCGCCGTAAACTATCAGGAACCCTGCCTGATAAATAGGGCCGACGGCGTCCTGCGGCCGTTGTCCGATGTGGAAGGATCTCGCCATGCCCGCGTCACCGAGCACCGCGAGGGCCATCAACGACCGGCTCGCCCTGCAACTTCTCCAGCGCGAGGGCCCGTTGACGGCCGGACAGCTCAAGCAGCTCACCGGCCTGTCCCGGCCCTCGGTCGCCGACCTCGTGGAGCGGCTGCGCGGCGCCGGACTCATCGAGATCGTGGGCGAGGCGGGGGCCCGGCGCCGGGGCCCCAACGCGCGCCTGTACGGGATCGTGGCCGACCGCGCCCACCTCGCCGCCCTCGACGTACGCACCGACGGCGTCGCCGTCACCGTCACCGATCTGCTCGGCGGCGTACGGGCCGAAGCCTCGCTGCCGATCGAGGGCGCCGTCGACGACACAGCGGCCGCGGCGGCCGTCGAACGGGCCGTCGCGCTCGTCGAACGCACCGCGAAACAGGCGGGCGTGGCCCGGCTGCACAGCGTCGGCATCGGCGCGCCGGGGCTCATCGACCCCGCCACGGGGGAGCTGCGCGACTCGGCCGGGCTGCCCGCCTGGCACCGGCGCCTGGTCGCCGCGCTCCAGGAGCGGCTGCCCGCGACCGTGTTGGTGGAGAACGAGGTCAACCTCGCCGCCGTCGCCGAGCAGCGTGAGGGGGTCGCGCGCGACCGGGAGACGTTTGCGCTGCTGTGGCTCGGCAGCGGGATCGGAGCGGCGGTGGTCCTGGACGGGAAGCTGCGGCGGGGCGCCTCCGGTGGGGCTGGGGAGATCGGGTTTCTGCCGGTTCCTGGGACGCGGGGTCTGCCTTCGGCCACCGGGTGCGACGGGGGGTTTCATTCGCTGGCGGGGGCCGCGGCGGTGCGTCGACTGGCTGTGGAGTGCGGGGTGTTGGGGGATGCGGGGGCGATTGACGCCGGGGGAGCCGTCGAGGCCGATGAGGCGGTGGCGGCCGGGGTCGTGGGGGATGCGGTTGCCGCCGAGGCCGGGGAGGGGGCCGCGGCCGAGGCCGGGGCGGGGGCCGAGGGGGTCTTTCTCGATGCCCTTGCCGATCGGCTGGCCCTCGGGGCGGCCGCGGTGACCGCGGTGCTCGATCCGGGGTGTGTGGTGCTCGGCGGGGAGGTCGGGCGGGCGGGGGGTGTGGTGCTCGCTGAGCGTGTGGCGCGGCGGCTGGCCGCGTTGTCGCCGCTGGCCACTGAGGTCAGAGTCACGTCGCTTGGTGGGGCGGCGGTGCTTCGGGGGGCTCTGTGTACGGCGCTTGATGCCGCTCAGGACGCGTTGTTCCCGGCCTCGGGGCCGGGGTTCGATCGCTGATCAGCCCTCCGCCAGAAAGTCCGCGAACCTGATCTTCCCCAGCGCCCGTTCCGGAGTCAGGTTCCCGCCCGCGCGCAGCGCCGCGTACACCTTCCCCGCGAGCCGTACGTTCACCATCGGCCGCCGTTTCCCCACAGCCGTCAGGTACGCCGTGGCGAGGTCCCGGAGCGTAAGGACCTCCGGCCCGCCCAGGTCCGGTACCCGGCCCGACGGTTCGCCGAGGGCGAGTGCGGCCAAGCGGTCGGCGACCTCCGTAGCCGCGATGGGCTGCATCCGTACGCCCGTCGGCAGCGGCAGCACCGGCAGCTTCGCCAGGTAGCGCACCAAGGTGTGCGCCAGCTCGTGGAACTGGGTCGTGCGCAGCACTGTCCAGCCGATGTCCGAGGTCTCCAGGAGACGCTCCACGTTCCGCTTCGTGCGGTAGTAGCCCAGCGGGACCTCGTCCACGCCCACGATCGAGATGTAGACGAGGTGCGGCACCCCGGCCTCGCGTACCGCGTCGATCACCTGGCGTGCGGCCTTCTCGTCGCCGCCCCTCGGCGTGGTCGCGCAGTGCACCACCGCGTCCGTGCCCGCGACCGCGCGGTGCAGGCCCGTGCCGGAGATCAGGTCCACGGGGTACGTCGGGGAGTGGCGGCTCAGGGAGCGCACCTCGTGTCCGTCGGCCCGCAGGCGGTCGACCACGAGGGTGCCGAGCGTGCCCGTGCCTCCGGTCACCAGGATCGTCGCCATCGTGGATCGGTCCCTTCCGTCGGTCGCCCGCCCCGGTCCGTCTCCGCGATACTGCCGGTCGCGCCGGTCCGTCGCCGGGATACAGCTGTGAGTTACCCCACAGGTCTCGGCCGCATGGGTGACGATCAGGCGTGGCAAACTGGCTCTGTACCAAAAGCAGCGCACTCCGGGGTCGGTGCAATTCCGAACCGGCGGTTAAAGTCCGCGACCCGGCCGCAGCCAGTGGCCGGTTGACCAGGTGAAACTCCTGGACCGACGGTGAAAGTCCGGATGGGAGGCAGTGCGCGGCGGACGAGACGCACCCGAGGTGCGTACGCCGCCGTCGGTTCGTCCGTACCCAGGACGGCCGCCGTCCGGCGTACCCCCACCGAGTGCCGCACCACGTCCGTAACTCTGTCGTCATCGACAGGCCCCGGAGTCCGTGCCCTGAGAGGCAGGAGGACCCGGTGGCCACCGCAGCCGAAGCAGACGCGATGCGTCGAGCGATTGAGCTCGCCGCGCGCGGACTCGGCTCCACCAGCCCCAATCCGGTCGTCGGCTGCGTCATTCTCGACGCCGCGGGCGAGACCGTCGGCGAGGGCTACCACCAGCGCGCGGGCACCCCGCACGCCGAGGTGCACGCGCTGCGCGCGGCCGGTGAGCGGGCCCGCGGCGGCACCGCGCTCGTCACCCTCGAACCCTGCAACCACACCGGCCGCACCGGCCCCTGCGCCCAGGCGCTCCTCGACGCCGGGATCACCCGTGTCGTGTACGCCGTGCCCGACCCCAACCCGACCGCCACCGGCGGCGCCGCCACCCTGCGCGCCGCCGGGGTCGACGTCGAGGCAGGGCTGCTCGAGGACGAGGCCACCGCGGGCAACCTCGCCTGGCTCACCTCCGTCAAGACCGGCCGCCCGTACGTCACTTGGAAGTACGCCGCCACGCTCGACGGCCGGATCGCCGCCGCCGACCGCACCAGCCGCTGGATCACCTCGTCCGAGTCCCGGGCCGATGTGCACCGACTGCGCGCCGAGTGCGACGCGGTCGTGGTCGGCTCCGGCACGCTGCGCGCCGACGATCCGCATCTCGCGGTGCGTGGCATCGAGGGAGTGACGCAGCCGCTCCGTGTGGTCGTGGACACCGAGGCCCAATGGGTGCAGCCCGGAGCGCGGATCCTCGACGACGCTGCCGAGACGGTCGTCGTGGTGGCGGACGACCTGGACCCCGATCTGCTCGTGGAGACGGGGGCGGGTGAGCACTGGACGCTGCCGCGCGCCACGGACGGTCGGGGCATCGACATCCCCTACCTGCTCGACACCCTCTACCGGCGCGGCGTCCGCTCCGTCCTCCTCGAAGGCGGCCCCACCCTCGCCGGAGCCTTCGTCGCCGCGGGCGCCGTCGACCGGGTCGTCGGCTACCTCGCCCCCGTCCTGCTCGGCGCCGGACCCGCCGCGCTCGGCGATGCCGGAATCAACACCATCGCCCGGGCGTTGCGGCTCGACGTCATCGAGACCGTCCGCATCGGCCCCGACCTCCGTATCACCGCCGTCCCAGCCGAACCTGCCGTCCCTGCCGAACCCACCGAACCCGCCGTCCCTGCCAACTCCACCGCCACCGCTGCCGCAAAGGAGCACTGAAGTGTTCACCGGAATCGTCGAAGAGCTGGGTGAGGTCACCGCCGTCGAGAAGCTCGACGACGCCTCCCGCTTCCGCCTGCGCGGCCCCGTCGTCACGCAGGGCGCCCGGCACGGCGACTCGATCGCCGTGAACGGCGTCTGCCTGACCGTCGTCGACACCGCGGACGACTGGTTCACCGCGGACGTGATGGCCGAAACCCTGAAGCGCTCCAGCCTCGGCGCACTCGCCGCCGGTTCCCGCGTCAACCTGGAGCGGCCCACCGCGGTCGGCGCCCGGCTCGGCGGACACATCGTGCAGGGGCATGTTGATTCCGTCGGCACCGTCCTTAGCCGTAAGCCGTCCGAGAACTGGGAGATCGTGAAGATCTCGCTGCCCGCCGAACTCGCCCGCTACGTCGTCGAGAAGGGCTCCATCACCGTCGACGGCATCAGCCTCACCGTCGTCGACGCGGGCCCCGACTTCTTCACCGTCAGCCTCATCCCCACCACGCTCGCGCTGACCACCCTCGGCATCAAGCAGCCCGGCGACCCGGTCAACCTCGAAGTGGACGTCATCGCCAAGTACGTCGAGCGGCTCCTCGGCGACCGCGCCGACCGGGCCGAAGGGACCTCCAAGTGAGCGCCCTGGACTCCCTGAACTGGCTGAACGGCGAGGCGTTCACGGCCTTCGGACAGCACATCGTGTGGTCCGACATGGTCGGCAACGTCATCGGCCTGATCGCCCTCGCGCTCGGCTGGCGCCGCTCCATATGGACCTGGCCCGCCCAGCTCCTCTCCGGCGCCGTGCTCGTCGCCGCCTACGCCTCCGCGCAGCTCTCCGGCGGTGTCGGCAAGCAGCTCCTCGTCATCGGCGTCGCCGTGTGGGGCTGGCGGCAGTGGCAGCTCGGCAAGCAGCAGGCGCAGGACGGCACGCTCGCCGTACGGTTCGCGAGCTGGACCGAGCGCGGGCTGCTCCTCGGCGGTGCGGTGCTCGGGACGCTCGCCGTGGGCGGCCTGTTCACCGCCTTCCCGTCGCTCTCCTGGAGCCCCTGGGCGGATGCGTACATTTTCGTCGGCACGCTCGTCGCGATGGTCGCCCAGGCCCGCGGCCTCGTGGAGTTCTGGTTCGCCTGGCTCCTCGTCGACCTCGTCGGCGTGCCCCTCGCCTTCAGCAGCGGACTGGCCTTCTCCGGCCTCGTCTACGTCATTTATCTCGCCCTCGTCCTGTGGGGGATGCGCGACTGGTGGCTGCGCTCCCGTGCGGCGGCGCCCGCCCTGGAAGGAGCACCGGCATGACCACAGCCCCTGTCTGGTACAGCCTCGACCACACCGAAGACGTTGAGGACACAGTCCTCGACCCGGTCGAGCGGGCCATCTCCGACATCGCCGCCGGGCGGCCCGTCGTGGTCGTCGACGACGAGAACCGGGAGAACGAGGGCGACCTCGTCATCGCCGCCGAGAAGGCCACGCCCGAGATCATCGCCTTCATGATGAGCGAGTGCCGCGGCCTCATCTGCGCCCCCATGGAGGGCGACGAGCTCGACCGGCTCGAGCTGCCCCAGATGGTGCAGCACAACACCGAGATGATGAGCACCGCCTTCACGGTCTCCGTGGACGCCGCCCCCGCGCACGGCGTCACCACCGGCATCTCCGCCGCCGACCGCGCCACCACCCTCCAACTCCTCGCGGACGGCACGGCGCAGCCCGCCGACTTCGTGCGGCCCGGCCACATCTTCCCGCTGCGCGCCCGCCCCGGCGGCGTCCTGGTCCGCAACGGCCACACCGAGGCCGCCGTCGACCTCGCCCGGCTCGCGGGCCTGCGCCCGGCCGGGGCCATCGTGGAGATCGCCGGTGAGGACGGCCGGATGCTGCGGCTTCCCGAGCTGATCCCGTTCGCCCGCAAGCACGGCCTGACGATCATCTCCATCGAGGACCTGATCGCCTACCGGCGCACCGCCGAACCCACCGTGCGCCGCGAGGCCACCGTCCAACTGCCCACGTCCTACGGCGAGTTCACGGCATACGGCTACCGCTCCGCGGTCGACGGAGTGGAGCACGTCGCCCTCGTCCAGGGCGACATCGGCGACGGCGAGGACATCCTGGTCCGGGTCCACTCCGAGTGCCTGACCGGCGACGTCTTCCACTCCCTGCGCTGCGACTGCGGCCCCCAGCTACAGGCCGCCATGGAGCGGATCACCGCCGAGGGCCGCGGCGTCGTGGTCTACCTGCGCGGCCACGAGGGGCGCGGCATCGGGCTGCTCTCCAAGCTGCGCGCGTACGCCCTCCAGGAGCGCGGCCGCGACACCCTCGACGCCAACCTGGAGCTCGGCCTGCCCGCCGACGCCCGGGACTACGCGGCGGGCGCGCAGATCCTCGCGGACCTCGGCGTCCGCAGCGTCCGCCTGATCACCAACAACCCCGACAAGTCCACGGCGCTCACCGACCACGGCCTCAAGGTCACGAGCCGCGAGTCGATGCCCGTCAAGACGGGCGAGCACAACCTCCGGTATCTACAGACAAAGCGGGACCGCATGGGCCACGATCTGCCCTGGCTCGACGCGCAGTAGCGCACCCCCCCGGCACCACCCCATCTCGTACGACAGCACCACACAGCACACCCCTAGGAGAAACGTGAGCGGCAAGGGCGCACCCGAACTGAGCGTGAAGAACTGCGGCGACCTGCGCGTCGCGGTGATCGCCGCCCAGTGGCACGAGCAGGTGATGGACGGCCTGGTGAACGGCGCCCTGCGCGCGCTGCACGAGCTCGGCATCGACGAGCCGACCCTGCTGCGCGTCCCCGGCAGCTTCGAGCTGCCCGTGGTCGCCAAGGTCCTCGCGGGCCGCGGCTACGACGCGGTCGTCGCGCTCGGCGTGGTGATCCGCGGCGGCACCCCGCACTTCGACTACGTCTGCCAGGGCGTCACGAACGGCCTCACCCAGGTCTCCGTCGAGACCGGCGTCCCCATCGGCTTCGGCGTCCTGACCTGCGACACCGACGAGCAGGCCCTGGACCGCGCGGGCCTGGAGGGCTCCAGCGAGGACAAGGGCCACGAGGCCGTCACCGCGGCCGTGGCCACCGCCGCCACGCTGCGCAGTGTCTCCGAGCCCTGGCGCTGAGCTGGCCTGGGACCCGCGTAGAGTAAGGCACACCATGTCCAAGAAGACGTTCGAGGAGCTCTTCGCCGAGCTCCAGCAGAAGGCCGCCGAGGGCGACCCCGCCACTTCCCGCACCGCCGAACTGGTCGGCAAGGGCGTCCACGCCATCGGCAAGAAGGTCGTCGAAGAGGCCGCCGAGGTCTGGATGGCCGCCGAGTACGAGGGCAAGGAGGCCGCCGCCGAGGAAATCTCCCAGCTCCTGTACCACGTACAGGTGATGATGGTCGCCCGCGGTATCTCCCTCGACGACGTCTACGCCAACCTCTGAACCACCCCGCATCCGCCGTACGTACTCCGTACGACTCCTCACGCAAAGGAAGCCGACCTCATGCTGCGCATCGCCGTCCCCAACAAGGGTTCACTGTCAGGGCCTGCGTCGGAGATGCTCCATGAGGCCGGCTACCAGCAGCGCAAGGAGTCCAAGGAGCTCGTCCTGGTCGACCCGGACAACGGGGTGGAGTTCTTCTACCTCCGCCCCCGGGACATCGCGATCTACGTCGCCTCCGGGAAGCTCGACATCGGCATCACCGGCCGTGACCTCCTGATCGACTCCGGCGCGAACGCCGAGGAGATCCTGCCGCTCGGCTTCGCCCGCTCCACCTTCCGCTTCGCCACCAAGCCGGGCACGGCCGAGAGCGTGGAGGAGTTCGCGGGCATGACGGTCGCCACCTCGTACGAGGGGATCGTCGCCAAGTACCTCGCGGACGAGGGCATCGACGCCTCCGTCGTGCACCTCGACGGCGCCGTGGAGACCGCCATCCAGCTGGGCGTCGCCCAGGTCATCGCGGACGTCGTGGAGACCGGCACCTCGCTGCGGAACGCCGGGCTCGAGGTGATCGGCAAGCCGATCATGAAGTCCGAGGCCGTCGTCATCCGCCGCACCGACCCGGACACCACCACCGACGTCGAGCCGAAGATCGAGCAGTTCCTGCGCCGCCTCCAGGGCGTCCTCGTCGCCCGGACGTACGTGATGATGGACTACGACTGCCGCGCCGAGCACCTGGAGCAGGCCGTCGCCCTCACTCCCGGCCTGGAGTCCCCGACGGTCTCCCCGCTGCACAACGAGGGCTGGGTCGCCGTCCGCGCCATGGTTCCCACCAGGGACTCGCAGCGGATCATGGACGACCTGTACGCCCTGGGCGCGCGGGCCATCCTGACCACCGAAATCCACGCCTGCCGTCTCTGACGGTCCGACCGAATCCCAAAGTCGCCGCCATGCCGGAACTCCCCGCCCTGCCCGTCACCTTCCGGCCGAACCGGACCCGGGCCGTCCTGCTCACCGTGGGCGCCGCCATGTTCGTGGTCATCACCGCGATCGCGCTGCTCCTCGACCCGCTCGGCCCGGGGGAGCGCCTCAGCTTCATCTTCATCGGCGCGCTGCTCTACGGCGTCCTGCTGCTGCTCAGCCGCCCCAAGGTGGTCGCCGAGGACTCCGGGGTCACCGTCGTCAACCTCACCACCCGGCGCAAGCTCGCCTGGGCGGAAATCATCCAGGTCAATCTGCGCCCCGGCGACCCCTGGGTGTACCTCAACCTCAGCGACGGCACCAGCCTCCCGGCCATGGGCATCCAGCCGGGCATCGCCAAGGAGCGGGCCATCGCCGACGCCCGCGCCCTGCGCGCTCTCGCCGAGGCCCGCGGCACCGGAGATCCAGTCTGATAGGGTCTTCTGCGCCGCGATAGCCAAGTGGTCCGAGGGCGGGGCGTCCTTGGCAGCCTGTGGAGACTTCGAGCGTTGGCCGGTCTGCGAAGCAGGAACCAGCGACTCGGGCGACCGGGAAGCGCCAACCTGCGGGTTGGAATCCCCCGGCTTCAGCTGTGGGGAGGAACTCAATAATCTGTTGGGCGGAGGCACACACGGGGCGTGCCTCCGCCCCTCTCCGGGCCACCGGCCCGCGAGGGGCTCCTGCTATCAGAGGAGTGACGAACTCCGGCAATGGACGGATCGTCCTGTAGTACCTGCGCCGCCCCCTTCCGTCGGGCGGCGCCATGACCATCCCCCTGCTGCTCCTCGCGGCGGCCTTCCTCCTCATCCTCGCCAACGGCTTCTTCGTCGCGGCCGAGTTCGGCCTCGTCACCGTCGAACGCGCCGACGCCGAGCGGGCCGCGGCCGAGGGCGACCGGCGCGCCCGCCGCGTGGTGACGTCCCTGCGCGAGCTGTCCTTCCAGCTCTCCGGCACCCAGCTCGGCATCACCCTCACCTCGCTCGTCGTCGGCATGCTCGCCGAGCCCGCCCTGGCGCACCTGCTCGCCGGTCCGCTCACCGCCGTGGGCCTGCCCGAGGGCGTCGTGTCCGGCGCGGCCGTCGCCATAGGCATGCTGCTCGCCTCCGCCGTACAGATGGTCGTCGGCGAACTCGTGCCCAAGAACTGGGCGGTCTCCCGGCCGCTCCAGGTCGCCCGCTTCGTGGCCGGGCCGCAGCACGTCTTCGCGCGGCTCTTCCGGCCGGTGATCGCCGGGCTCAACGCGGTCGCCAACCGGCTCGTACGGTTGTTCGGCGTCGAGCCCGCCGAAGAGCTCGAGTCGGCCCGTACGCCCGGCGAACTCGTCGCCCTCGCCCGGCACTCCGCGCAGGCCGGGGCCCTGGAGGCGAACACCGCCGACCTGTTCGTGCGCACCCTGTCGCTCGGCGAGCTGACCGCACAGCACGTCATGACGCCGCGCGTGAAGGTCAGCGCACTCCAGGCGTCCGCGACCGCCGCCGACGTCGTCAACCTCACCCGGGCCACCGGCCTGTCCCGCTTCCCGGTCTACCGGGAGCGCATCGACGAAATAGTCGGCATGGTCCACCTCAAGGACGCCCTGGCGGTACGCAGCCAGGAGCGGCACCGCACGGCCGTCGGCCGGATAACGGTGCCCCCGCTCATGGTCCCGGAGACGCTGCCCGTCCAGCCGCTCCTGGCGCGCCTGCGCAACGAACAGCCGATCGCCGTCGTCGTCGACGAGTACGGCGGCACGGCCGGGGTCGTCACCCTGGAGGACATCGTCGAGGAGCTCGTCGGCGAGGTCCGGGACGAGCACGACGCGCACGGCCTGCCCCAGCTCGCCCCCGCCCCGGCCGAGGACGGCCGCCCCGCGTGGGAGGCCGACGGCAGCTGCCGCGTCGACATGCTCCAGCGCATCGGCCTGGAGGCCCCTGAAGGACCGTACGAAACCGTGGCCGGGCTCGTCGCCGACCTGCTCGGCCGCATCCCGGCCCCCGGCGACAAGGCCGAACTCCCCGGCTGGCGGCTCACGGTGCGCCGGGTCGGGCACTATCGCGCGGAGCGGGTCCGGTTCGTCCGCGCCACGCCGGTGGTGAGCGGGGCGGCTCCGGCCGCTCCCGTTCCGGTGGCGGCGGCCACGTCCGCGCCGGCGCCGCACGCCGTGGCGCCGGTCGCCGCGCCGCCGGTCGAGGAGCCGCCGCTCGAGGCGCCCGTGGCCGAGCCCGCGGAGGCCGTCCGATGAGCCTGCTCCAACTCCTCTTCGCCGGGCTGCTCGTGCTCGGCAACGGCTTCTTCGTGGGTGCCGAATTCGCCCTGGTGTCGGTGCGCCGCAGCCAGATCGAACCGCTGCCCGGCAAGCGCGCCCGACAGGTCCTGTACGGCCTGGAGAATCTGCCGCAGATGATGGCGGCGGCCCAATTCGGCATCACCATCTGCTCGTTGACCCTGGGCGCCGTGGCCGAGCCGACGGTCGCGCACCTCCTGGAACCCGTCTTCCACGCGGTACACGTGCCGGACGCCCTGATCCACCCGCTCGGCTATGTCATCGCCCTCGCGCTCGTGGTGTTCCTGCACCTCGTCATCGGCGAGATGGTGCCGAAGAACCTGGCCATGGCGGCGCCCGAGAAGACCGCGCTGTGGCTGAGCCCGGCCCTGGTGGCCTTCGCCCGCCTGTGCCGCCCGGTCACGGCCGCGCTCGCCGCCTGCTCCCGGGTGGTGCTCCGGCTCTTCCGGGTCGAGCCCAAGGACGAGGTCGAGGCGGTGTTCACCAGCGTCCAGCTGGGCCGCCTGGTCGAGGACGCCGGCCAGGCCGGACTGCTCGAACCCGAGGCCCAGGAACGCCTGGAGGACGCCCTGGAGCTGGGGTCACGGCCGGTCACGGACGTCCTGCTCGACCGCGCGTCGCTGGTGACGGTGGACGCCTCGGTCACCCCGCACCGGATCGAGGAGCTGACGGTCCGTACCGGGTACTCCCGCTTCCCGGTGTGCGCGGAGGGGGGTGCCTTCATGGGCTATCTGCACGTCAAGGACGTACTGGACCTGGAGGACCCCGAGCGGGCGGTGCCGCAGCACGTGTGGCGGCCGATGACCACGCTCAGCGCGAAGCTGCCGCTGGACGATGCGCTGACGGTGATGCGCCGGGCGGCTACGCATCTGGCTCAGGTGGCGGATGCTTCCGGCAAGGTGGTGGGTCTGGTCGCGCTGGAGGACGTCCTTGAACTTCTCGTCGGCGAGGTCCGTGACCCGGCGCACCGCCGCCAGACGGTCGCACGGGTGGCGGAGCCGCGGCGCGAGGACGTACGGGCGGACGCGTCGGCGTAGCAGGGCAACGGCATAGGGCGGCGTCCCGGGCGGCGGCTCGGGCCCGTCTCAGCCGAGCCCGGGGCCGAGCCCCTGTCCCGGCCCCCGGCCCGAAAGCACCTCCCCATACGCCTGGACCAGGTCCGGCAGCCGTAGCGTCGCGAGGTCGTCGCGGGTCGGGGAGGCCGGGTAGCCGGAGAGCCGCAGGTCCCGGTAGGCGCAGCTCTTCTCGTACAGCGTGCGCAGGAAGCGTCCGTTGCCGAGCTCGTCGATCCAGCCCTCGTCCACCACGTGGCCGCTGATGGAGCGCAGCTCCTCCAGCGCCTCCTCGTCCCACACATCGCCGTTCTCGGCGGCCAGGACCTCGCCGATCGCGGTGAGTTCGAGCGGGCGGTACGAGGGGAAGTCCACCCGGGTCGTGAACCGCGAGGACAGACCGGGGTTGGCGGCGAGCAGCCGGTCCATGCCCTCCGGGTACCCGGCCAGGATCACCACCAGGTGGTCCCGGCTGTCCTCGGCCCGCTTGAGCAGCACCTGCAGCGCCTCGTCGCCGTACGCGTCGCCCTTGCTGTAGCCCGAGTTGGACAGGGCGTACGCCTCGTCCACGAAGAGCACCCCGCCGAGCGCCGAGTCGATCAGCTCATTGGCCTTCACCGCGGTCTGGCCGAGGAACTCGCCCACCAGATCGGCGCGTTGAGCTTCCACCAGATGGTCGCCGCCGAGCAGCCCGAGGGCGTAGAAGACCCGGCCGAGAATCCGGGCCACGGTGGTCTTGCCGGTGCCCGAGGGGCCGGAGAAGACGAAGTGCCGCTTCGGCGGCTGCACCGGAAGGCCCTGCCCGGCGCGCAGCCGGGCCATCCGCAGCTGCGCCGAGAGCGCCTTGACCTGCCGCTTGACGGGTTCGAGGCCGACCATGCCCTCCAGCTCGGCGAGCGCCTCCTGGAGCAGCACCGCGTCCGCGGGCCCCGTGGGCAGCTGCGGGGGACCGGAACGGCCCCGTGCCGCGGCCTTCTCGCGCACCGCGTCCGCCCCGGTTCCGGCGGGGCCGCCCGGGCCGTCGGGTTCCGGACCGATCCCGAGGTTCGCGAGGTTCTGGAACGTGAAGTCCTTGGAGCTCTTGGTGTCCTTGGGATCCTTGAGCTCGAATCCGTCCGCGCCGTACGGCCCGTCGAGCGTGTCCGGAGCGTCCGCCGTGTCCTGGCCCGCTCCGGCGAGGCTGACCGTGGCGAGGTCCGCCGGGTCGTCGAGGCCCTCGCAGCCGTCGGCCCCGTCACTGTCGGCGATCGCCGTGAGCCGTGCCGCGGTGTCCATGAACGCCGGGTCGACCCGGTGCACCGCCCGGTACAGCGGGAGCGCCGCCGCGCTGCGGCCGGTGCCCTCGTGCGCGCGGGCCAGCCAGTAGCGCAGCTCCTTGCGCTGCGGCTGTTCGCTGCGGCAGCGCATCAGGGCGGCCGAGAGCAGTGGCTCGGCCTGCCCGAACATCTCCAGGCGTACCCGGGCCATGCCGCCGAACAGGCCCGCCTCTATGCCGAGCACCGGGTCGTCGAGCAGCGGGTCGGTATGGCGCACGAGCTGCTCCCAGTCCTTGACCAGATACGACCGGCAGGCGTGCAGAAAGCGCACCTGCGGGTCCGCGTCCACCGGTGGAAGGCCCGCGAGCGCGCGGTCGAGGTCCGGGACGTGGCGGCCGTCGAGCCAGTGCGAGGCGTGCGCGAGCAGCAGGTCGCGCGGCGACTCGAGCACCGGCTGCACCCACCAGCCGAGCCAGTACCAGGAGTTGAGGGTGCGGCGGTGCCGGGCACGCTGCTCGCCGAAGCGGTCCCGGTGCCGGTACATGCGGAGCAGGGCGGTCGTGGTGTCGATGCGCAGCGCGTGCAGGCCGAGCCAGCCGTCGGCCATGCCCGGGTCGATCCGCACCGCCGCCCGGAACTCCTCCTCCGCCTGCGGGTACGCGCCCATCGTGTAGGCGTCGACCCCGCGCAGCCAGGCGAGGTCGGCCGGGGCAGCGGAGCCCTGCGTGCCGAAGTCCATCACGTCCCCCACAAACCGTGCCCCCGCGATGTCCCGCCGGGCGACTGCCCGCCGGTGCGCTCGCCTGCCGGTCCGGCGGTCCCCACAGCCGCCCACCCGGTGATCCACCGTGTGAACGAACAGCCGTACAGCAGACGGGAGTTGATCCGGTGCCGCCTCCCGGATGTCCGGAAGGTCGCACGCAAGGCATCGTACCTGCGGAGGAGGGGTCGGCCGTAGGGTGCGGTGCGACGCATTGGCGCACGCGGCGGAATGAGCGGGGGAACGCGCGTGGTGACCCAGGGTGAGCGAAGCGGAGGGTGTCGCGCCCGTGACGGGAGGGGGAGGGCAGAACGAAGCCCCCGATCACGGGGGAACAACCGGGGGCTTCGCATCTGCGGGCGGTCCGAAGAACCGCACATTGAGAACGTAAGTCCTGTACGACCCCTGGGTCAAGCGGAGTTGGGAGTCCGGTGGAAGTGGTTTTCCGTCGGTTCAGCGTGCCTCGGAAGGGTTGTCACGTTCGGTGACGGCTTGGTGGGCGGTGGCCGTTCCCCCGGGTCCCGGCAGTACCAGATATCCCTCCGGGCCCTGCTGTACCAGGCAGTCCGCGTGCGGCCGCGTCGGATCCTCGGCGAAATGACGGTGCTCGGCGTCCTCCCATCCGTCCCAGAAGTCACGCTGCGCGGGACCGTCGCGGTGGCGGCCGCGCTCCCAGGAGTCGCCGTGCGGCAGATCCATCCAGAGCAGCCGGGCCAGGCGGGGGCGCAGCTCCCGGCGTCCCGCGCCGACGCCCTCGATCAGGACGACGGGTGCGGGAGTGATCTCCCGAGGTTCGCGGAATGTCGCCAACTCCCAGTCGTATGCGAGAAAATGGGCCGGGCGCCCGAACGCGAGCGGCCCGAGCACCTCCCGCTCGAACCGCTCCGTCCAGGCGAACAGCGCGTCGTGGCTGCGGACCTCGTCGAGCTGCACCACCGGGGCGCCCCCCAGGGCGGCGGCAAGCCGCCCGGCGAAGGTCGACTTCCCGGACCCGGCGTGCCCGTCCACGGCGACGAGCCGGACGGGCCCGCAGGAGGGCGGAAGCGCGAGCAGGTCACGGGCGAGACGGGTGAGGGGCGTGGTGCTGTTCATCCCGGCCAGCGTACGGCGGCCCCCGGCATCCGGCGCCGGGTGCTGGCCTCGCCGTGCTCCGACCCGGGATAGTTGGGCACAAGTCCTAGGGGGAGTCTCTCCGCGTCGCGGGTCCGCAAGGATCCGGGAGACCCCCCTGGCCCGGCTGCATCCGGCTGCATCCGGCCGTATCCGTCCGCACCTCGCCGCATCCCTCCGCACCCGTCTGCGTACGACGACTAGACCAGGAGCTCTACGCCATGACCTCGTCCCGGAACCGGAACGACCGGAAGCCCGTCCCCGCCTCCAGAAGAGCCGTCATCGGCGCGGTCGTCGCCGCCGCCGCGGGCACGGCCGTCACCGCCTTCTCCGCCAGCTCGAGTTCGTCGTCCGGCGCGCCCGAAGGCCGGGACCCGGGCGCCGGAGCGGGTCGGCCCGAGCCACGGCAGCGCTCCGTGCAGAACCGATTCTGGGTGTCGTACGCGGACTGGCGCGGCGGCACGCACGACGGCACAAGGGCGGTGGACGGCGACCGGCCCGGCGTACGGATCGGGACGCCCACCGGGACCACCGAGTACAAGGACCCGCACACCAACAAGAAGCGCACCTGGGAGTACGCGACCTGGACGGCGCCGCTGCACCGCGGCGAGGTCCCCGCGACCGAGGTGATCGCATCCTGGAACGCCCATACGCCGTCCGGGACTTGGCTCCAGATCGAGCTCCAGGCCACCTACAGCGACGGCGAGAGGTCGCCCTGGTACGTGATGGGCCGCTGGACGTCCGGCGACGACCGCGGGAACCCGGACGCCCCCGTCATCCGGCGCACCTCCGTGGACGGCCAGAAGGACGGCAAGAGCTCCGTGTGGACCGACACGCTGGCCGTCGACGACGCCGCCTCGGGGCTGCGCGTGGCCGCGTACCGGCTGCGCCTCACGCTCTACCGCGAGCCGGGCTCCTCGGCCACGCCCACGGTGTGGCGCCTGGGCGCGATGGCCTCCGACGTCCCGGACCGCTTCACGGTGCCCGCGTCGGAGCCGGGGCTCGCCAAGGAGCTGACGGTACCGCGTTATTCGCAGAACACCCATATCGGGCAGTACCCGGAGTACGACAACGGCGGCGAGGCGTGGTGCAGCCCCACTTCCTCGCAGATGATCATCGAGTACTGGGGCCGTAAGCCCACGGCGGAGGATCTGGCCTGGGTGAACCCGGACTTCGACGACCCGCAGGTCTGCCACGCGGCCCGGTTCACGTACGACTACCAGTACGAGGGCTGCGGCAACTGGCCGTTCAACGCGGCCTACGCGGCCACGTACCAGGACATGCAGGGCGTCGTCACCCGGCTCGGCTCGCTCACCGAACTCGAGACGCTGATCAAGGCGGGCATCCCGGCGATCACCTCGCAGTCCTTCCTGGAGAAGGAGCTCACGGGCGCCGGGTACGGCACCGCCGGTCACCTGATGACCGTGATCGGGTTCACGCCGGACGGCGACGTGATCGCCAACGATCCGGCGTCGCCGAACAACAACGCCGTGCGCCGGGTCTACAAGCGGCGCGAGTGGGAGAACATCTGGCTCCGCACCAAGCGCAAGAACGCCGACGGCAAGGTCGTCTCGGGCACGGGCGGCGTCTGCTACCTCTACTTCCCGGCCAAGCTCTCCGCAGGTCAGCGGCGCGCCCTTGCCGCGGTGGGAGTGCGCTGATCCGGCCGGGCGGTGGGGCGTGGGCCACGGCCTCGGGCAGTGACCCACGCCCTACCGCGCATGCCGTTTTCGCTGGCAATGTGGGCGGGTCAAGGGGGACACCACCTGCCGCACCACCGTGAGCGAGACACCCATGACTGCGACCGCCACCACCGTCGAGGCCGCCCGCGCCGCCACCCGGGCCCGTACCGGTGGCCCCAAGGACGACGGGCCGAAGATCCTCGAGCACTTCCTCGGCTGGACCCTGGTGGTCGTCCTCGCGATGTTCGTCACGCAGACCGGTCTGCTGTAACCCCTTCTCCCGTGACCCCCGCCGGATCCGGTGACACGTCGCCGGACGCCCGCCAGTGCCGCTCCGGGATGCCCACCAGGCCGTACAGCAGGCGCACCGGGGACCGCCTCGGCAGCAGCACGACGCCCGCGAGCACCCCGAAGAGCAGCAGCCCCGGCAGGCCGCCGAGCAGCCGCATCAGGACGCTCGCGGTCAGGGCGCCCAGGAACGGAAGGCCGTAGACCCCGGCCGCCGCGATCGCCACCGCGAGCAGGCGCGGCACCTTGCGGTCCGCGTCCGCGCCGGGCAGCGCCCAGCCCTCCATCAGCCAGCCGATCTCGGTGACGAGCAGCGTGCCGATCACGGCCGCGCCGAAGAGCAGCAGGGCCAGGAAGGTGCCCGAGGTCAGGAAGTCGAGGACGTTGTTCACGACGCTGTCCTTCGGCCAGTCGGCGAAGTCCTCGGCACCGGTGGAGAGGAACCGCGCGTAGCCGGTCCCGTCCCAGCCGTGGATCAGCGTCCCGAAGACCAGGAAGTGCCCGCCCACGCTCTGCAGATACGCCCAGTAGCCCGCGCCCACGAGCACCAGCGCCTGCGCCACCAGGAACCCGAGTAGCGCGCCGACCGGAATCCCGCCCGCGTACAGGAGCACGAACCCGGCCCATACGCCGCCGTGGTCCCCGGCCACCTGCATGGTCGCCCACGCGGGGTTCTGCCACAGCACGAAGAGCCCGGTCGGTACCAGGAGCACCGTCGCGAACAGCAGCGTCAGGGTGAGATACGGGTTGGCGGCGCGACTGCGCGTCCGGGGCCCCTCGCCCACGCTCAGCCGCTCCCACACCTGAAGTTGCCGCCCCGCCGCCACGGCGAACGTCGCCCCGATCGCGTACGCCCAGAACAGCGCGGCCTGAATCTGGATCATGGTGCCGCCTCAAGGGTCAGGCCGCCCGCCACGATCAGGTCCGAAGTGACCAGGGCCTGCTCGGCCCGGACATCCGTCATGAAGACGAACGGCGGCACCAGCGGTGGCACCGGCAGCTTGTCCGGCGTGAACGTCAGGCAGACCAGGCCTTCCAGACAGCCCCGGAACTTGGTGAGGTAGAGCGTGACGTCCCCGCTGAGCTCCAAGGTGTCGGCGCCCAGGGCGAGTTCGTCGTGACCGTCGCGGGTGCGCAGGCGGTAGTCGGTGAGCGAGGCCGCCTTCATGTGCAGCACCATCACCTTCAACGGCCCGTCGGCGGTGGGGATGTCGCGTACTCCGGCGACCGTGAAGCCCTGGGGTGCGAAGAGGGTGGTGGTGACGGTGGGGGGTGTGCGTGGGGCCACCACGGGAGGCTCTGTGGGGGCCGCCTGCGCCCGGCTCAGGCCCGGCCCGAACACCGCGGCGAGGAGCACCACCGGGAGCAGCACCGCGAGGGTCCGGGTGCCCTGCCCCTCGCGGATCCCGGGCGGTTCCGGCGCCCGCGCCGCCTCCGCCGCCTCCTCTTCGTCCCGGCCGACCGGAGTCCAGCCGAAGCCCATCGCACTGCCCGCGATACCGAGCACCATGCCGACGAGGAAGCCGCCGAGGTTGGTCGCGGCGAACGAAAGGACCGACAGGATCAGGGCGTTGACGCTGACGTAGTGCCGGGCCTGCGGCATCACCCACAGGAACACCCCGGCCACCATCAGGGCGAGCCCGATCCCGATCGCCGCAAGCCCGCCGAGCCCGAGGCTCACCAGGACGGTCAGCGGCGACAACGGCACGAGGAGCAACTCGGCGCCGCCGAGGATCAGTAGTAACCCGCCCCAGAACGGCCGCGTCCGCCGCCACTGGCGCAGTGTCCGGCGCGGCCCCGGCAGCGGCAGTCGCCGGTCGAGCCAGCCACCGCCCTCGCGGCTCCCGGAGCGGCCACGGGCCCGCCGTATGGACTCGAGCAGCGGCGCGCCTCCGGTGAACCGGCTCAGAAGCACTTCTCGCCGTCCACGCTGACGTCCACCTTCATGCCCTTGAGCCGGAAGTTCCCGCCGGTCGCCGACCAGGCGTGGGACCTCACGGCGGACACCTCGATGTCCCCGGCCTGCAGGCCGAACTTGCCAGGCTCGCCCTTGACGCCTTCCACCTCGTCAAGCGTGGAGGCGTCCCGGCCGATCTGCGCGGTGCCGAAGCGCGCGTCGCCGACCAGGTCCTCGCCGTCGATCACGAGGTTGCTCGCCGTGACGTCACCGGCCTTCCCACCGGCGGTCAGCTTGAACACCACGTTCCCGACCGGGGTCTTGACCTCCGCGGCCTGACAAATGTCGCTGAGCCTGGCGTCCCCGATGCCGAGCAGCGCCACCGGGTGGCCCTTGCCGTCGACCGACCGGTCCGTCTGGACGTACGACGCGAGTCCCTGGCTGCTCAGCTTGTCCGAGGCGACCTGAAAGCTGGTCCCGGAGACCGCGAACGAGGCGGCGAGCGCCCCCTCCGCCATCACCGAGGCCATCGCGCCGACCGCGAGCACCGCGGGCATGGCGACGACGGCGGTCTTCTTCCAGTCGGTCCTGCCCTCTCTCATTGTTCCTCCCGTACGTCGTCTCGTGCGTAAGGGGAGTTACATGGGCTCTGCCATACTGCGGGCATCCCGTGGCAGTTGGAGACTAGGGCGCAATTTGAATAATAGTCAACAGCGTGGCGGCACCGAACGCTCCCAGGTGCGGCGCACCGAACTCATCGCCATCGGCCGGAAGTTGTTCGCCGACACCTCCTACGACGCGCTGTCGATGGACGACATCGCCAAGCAGGCAGGCGTGGCCAAGGGGCTCATCTACTACTACTTCAAGTCCAAACGCGGCTATTACCTGGCCATAGTCGAGGACTCCGTCGCGGGGCTCGTCGCCCGCGCGGGCAGCGACACCGAACTGCCGCGCGCCGAGCGGGTGCACCGCACCATCGACGGCTATCTGCGCTACGCGGAGCACCACCAGGCCGCGTACCGCACCATCGTCACCGGGGGAGTGGGCTTCGACTCCCAGGTCCTCGCCATCCGGGACGCCGTACGCGAGGAACTGCTCGGCACGATCGCCGACGGGGCGTACGGACACCGCGAGTTGCCGCAGGTGGCCCGCCTGGCCCTGGTCGGCTGGATGAGCAGCGTGGAGGGCGTCACCCTCGACTGGCTGAGCCGCGGCCGTGCGCCGGACCGGGGCACCGTCCGCGCACTCCTGGTCCGCACCTTGGGCGACACCCTGCGCACGATCGAGGAGTTCGAGCCGGGCTTCCCGGCGCCGGAGCCGGTCTGAGCGACACCGGCTCCAGCGGGTCCGGACCCGGGAAGGGGCGGGGAGCCCCGCCAGGCTCCCCGCCCCAACGTCCGTACGAAATCGGTCAGTTGATCGCCTTGATCAGCTCACCGTCCGCGGTGTCCCCGCTGAGTTCCCAGAAGAAGGTGCCGCCGAGGCCCTCCTTGTTCTTGTAGTCCATCTTGCCCGCGATGGTCTCGGGGGTGTCGTAGCTCCACCAGTTGCTGCCGCAGTGGGCGTAGGCGGTGCCCGCGACCTTGCCGGTGGCCGGGCACTTCGACTTCAGTTCCTTGTAGTCGTCGATGCCCTGCTCGTACTTGCCCTGGGCCGGACCGGTCGCGGTGCCGCCCGGGGCCTCCTGGGTCACGCCGGTCCAGCCGCGGCCGTAGAAGCCGATGCCGAGCAGCAGCTTCTCGGACGGGATGCCGAGCCCCTTGAGCTTCTGCAGCGCGGCGTCGCTGTTGAACTTGTCCTTCGGAATGCCGTCGTACGAGGTCAGCGGCGAGTGCGGGGCGGTCGGGCCCTGCGCGTCCCAGGCGCCGAAGAAGTCGTACGTCATCACGTTGTACCAGTCGGTGTACTGCGCGGCGCCCGCGTAGTCGGTGGCGTCGATCTTGCCGCCGTCGCTGGCGTCGGCCGTGATCGCGGCGGTGACGAGGTCGCTGCCGAACTCGGCCCGCATCGCGGACATCACCTTCTTGAAGGCGTCCGGACCGCTGGTGTCACAGGAGAGACCGCAGGCGTTGGGGTACTCCCAGTCGATGTCGATCCCGTCGAAGACCTCGGCCCAGCGCGGGTCCTCGACCAGGGCGCGGCAGGACTTGGCGAAGCCCGCCGGGTCCTTGGCGGCCTCGGTGAAGCCGCCCGACCACGTCCAACCGCCGAAGGACCAGAGGATCTTCAGGTCCGGATGCAGCTTCTTGAGCTTGAGCAGCTGGTTGAAGTTGCCGCGCAGCGGCTGGTCCCAGGTGTCGGCCTTGCCGTCCACCGACTGGTCGGCGGTGTACGCCTTCTCGATCGCGGCGTACGAGTCGCCCATCGTGCACTTGCCGCCCTGGACGTTGCCGAAGGCGTAGTTGATGTGCGTGAGCTTGTCCGCCGAACCCGAGGTCTCGATGTTCTTGACGTGGTAGTTGCGGTCGTAGACGCCCCACTCCGTGAAGTAGCCGAGAACCGTGTTGCCGGCTGCTGCGGTCTCCCTCTTGTCCGTGGGTGCCTGGTCGACCGCGCCCGCGGTGACGCCGGCGCCGACGAGCAGCCCGGCGCCGAGAACCGCGGCGCATACGACGGAGAGGAGGGTCCGCATCCGGGTGCGGGGGCGGCGGTGCGGTCTGAGCATCGTGTCTCCTCGTGGGGGTGGGAGAGGGATGGTGCTTGTGACCTTGACATGAACGCGCTCAGGCGCTCGCCGGAACAGTAGAGGACTAGACCAGTGCGGTCAATGGTTCGTACCAATCGCGGAGCCGGTGCCGCTGGCCCGGGTCCGGCTTCCGGCCGCCAGGAACCGGACGCAACGGACCCCCGTTCCGGGCCCCGCCGGATCTTCACGGGAAAAGTGAAGTGAACGGTCGTGAACCTGATGACGTGCAGCCTCTGATCGGGCATACTCGGCGCCACAGCCGCTGGACAGCCGGAATTCGAGACCCGACAGGCGCCATCGGCAAGGGTCCGCGTCTCAAGGCCCCGTCGTCCGCCCGGAGGGCGGGCCCCGAGACGCGGAGCCTGGATACCTCAGAGACGTCGGCGACGCCGCCCCACCCTCAGCGCGCGCCCGCCGCAGCCGTACAGGGAGGAGCGTCGCTGTCATGCAGGACTCAGCGGGTGCCGGACGGAGCGCGTCGGCCGCGGGCGGCGACCGGGAGCGGGCACACCGACCGGCCCAGGGAGTGGAGCGCCGGCTCCCCACCGAGGAGGCCCGCGACCTCCTGGCGCTCGTACGCGAACTGATCAAGCGCGAGATCGCCCCCACCACCTCCGAAGAGGAGGACGCCGGACACTTCCCGCGCGAGATCTTCACGCTGCTCTCCGAGTCCGGCCTGCTCGGCCTGGCGTACGACGCGGAGTACGGCGGCGGGGACCAGCCGTACGAGGTCTACCTCCAGGTCCTCGAGGAGCTCGCCGCCGCCCGCCTCACCGTCGGCCTCGGCGTCAGCGTGCACTCGCTCGCCTGCCACGCCCTCGCCACGTACGGCTCCAAGGAGCAGCAGGTCGAGCACCTGCCCACGATGCTCGGCGGCGGACTGCTCGGCGCCTACTGCCTCTCCGAGCCCGCCTCCGGCTCGGACGCCGCGTCGCTGCGCACGAAGGCGGTGCGGGACGGGGACAGTTGGGTGCTCACCGGCACCAAGGCGTGGATCACGCACGGCGGGATCGCGGACTTCTACACCGTCCTGGCCCGCACCGGCGGCGAGGGCCCGCGCGGCATTACGGCTTTCCTGGTGCCCGGCGACGCCGAGGGTCTGAGCGCCGCGGCGCCGGAGCGCAAGATGGGCATGAAGGGCTCGCCCACCGCGCAGGTCCACTTCGACGGCGTACGGATCAGCGACGCCCGGCGGATCGGGGACGAGGGCCAGGGCTTCACCATCGCCCTCGCCGCACTCGATTCGGGTCGGCTCGGCATCGCCGCCTGCGCGATCGGCGTGGCCCAGGCGGCCCTCGACGAGGCGGTGCGGTACGCCACCGAGCGCAAGCAGTTCGGCCACCCGATCGCGGACTTCCAGGGCCTGCGCTTCATGCTGGCCGACATGGCCACCCAGATCGAGGCCGGTCGCGCGCTCTACCTGGAGGCGGCGCGGCTGCGCGACGCGGGCCAGCCGTTCTCCCGCCAGGCCGCGATGGCCAAGCTCTTCTGCACGGACGCCGCGATGCGCGTGACCACGGACGCGGTGCAGGTACTCGGCGGGTACGGCTACACGGCCGACTTCCCGGTCGAGCGCCTGATGCGCGAGGCGAAGGTGCTGCAGATCGTCGAGGGCACGAATCAGATTCAGCGGATGGTCATTGCTCGGCACGTAGCGGGGCCCGAGTCCACATGAGACGCCGCCGTGCCGTTGGCTCGGTCGCTGTCTTCCGGGGCTTTACCCCCCGGACCCCCAGTTGCCCCAAGCGCCGGACGGGCTGATCCAGTCCAGCCCCTAGTCCGGCCTCCGTACCGCGCTGAACGGGATCGTCGAGCCGAACTGACCCCGCTGCACCATCGGCACCGCGAGCCGGGACCACTCAGGGTCACGGTGTCCCGGGAGCGTCCTGCCCTTTCCGGCCCACTGCTGTAGCAGGGCGCAGTAGATGGGGGTCTCGGCGAGGGGCTCCTGGGGGAGGCCCGTGGACTGGGTGCCGGAGCCCGCTCCCGGGTTGCTCTCGACGCGGTGAAACGCGGGGCGGTGAAACTCGGGGCGTGGGAACTCGGGTCGCTGAACCGATTCTTCCGGTGCGGGGACGACGAGCGCGTGCCGACGGTGGCCGATCGCTTCGTGCATGACGGTCATGCCCGGCAAACGGTACGCGTCCCCGCGGAGTTACCAGCGGACCGATTCGACCCTCAGTTCGCGGCTTGCCCGTATTGTTCCTTGCTGCTCGACGTCTGGCCCCCGGCCGCTACCTGACGTACCGTCAATTCGACCGCCGGGGGCCCGCACCCCTCCGCGCGACGCCGCCACCGCCGCGTCCAGGGAGGTATGCCATGACCGGCGACGACCGCCCGGTTCCGCTCGACGAGTACCCCGTGCACCAAGTCCCGCTCTCCATGAAGTACGTCGCCACCGGCGACCGCAACGCGTACGACCGCTGCATCTTCCAACTCTTCGACCACAGCGGACAGTTCCTGCTCATCCTCGGCCTCGGCGTCTACCCCAACACCGGGGTCATCGACGCCTACGCCACCCTGCGCACCGGCGACACCCTGCATGCCGTACGCGCCTCGGACGCCCTCGGCGACGACCGGATGCGGGCGCTCTCCGTGGGCCCGCTCAGCATCACCGTCGAGGAGCCGCTGCACCGCTTCCGGCTGCGCTGTACCGCGGACGGGGCAGAGGGCTCGGCGTTCCTGTCCTACGACCTCACCTGGACCGGCGACTTCGCGCCGCTGTGGGAGCCGCACCACCTGCAACGCCGCGGTGACCGGCTCACCCTGGAGGGTCGCCGCTTCGTGCAGGCGGGTTCGGTGAGCGGCACCCTGCGGATCGGCGGCGAGGAGATCGCCGTCACGGCGGGGGAGTGGACCGGTACCCGGGACCGCAGCTGGGGCGTGCGGCCGATCCCCGGTGAGGAGGGCGGGCGCGCGGCCGAGGAGCACCGGCCGGAGGGGTTCCACTGGCTGTGGGTGCCGGTGCGGTTCGAGGACCGGTTCCTGATGGTGATCGTGCAGGAGGACGCGGACGGATACCGCTCCCTGAACGAGGCGACGCTGGTCCGTCCGGGCGAGCGCGACCTCCAACTCGGCTGGCCCCAGGCCGACATCCGGTACCGCTCCGGCACCCGGCACCCTGAGAGCGCCGTCATCCACCTCACCGACCGCGACCGCAAGCCGGTGGAACTCGGCGTCGAGATCCTCGCTTCCTCACCGCTCGCGATCGGCGCCGGGTATCCGCCCGCGGACGACTGGCAGCACGGCACGTGGCGCGGCCGCGGCTGGACCGACCGGCGCGCGTACGACCTGTCCGACCCGGCGGCCCACCCGCTCGCCGCGTACGGCGTCACGGATCACGCGGCCCGCTTCTCGCTCGACGGCCGCACCGGCTACGGAATCTTCGAGCACGGCAGCTTCGGGCGGCACGACCCCAGCGGATTCACGGGGTTCACGGGCTGAAGGCGCCCCGGCCCGCACCTAGCGGAAGGAGTCCGACCATGGCCACAGCCCCCCGCCCCCGTACCACCACCCGTGACCCGGCAGAGCTCACCCGCCGCCTCACCGCCTGGCTCGACGGGCGGCTGCCCGGCGCCCGGGCGCGTGGGGTGACGGTGCCCGAGTCCAACGGCATGTCGAGCGAGACCTTGCTCTTCGACATCGAGCATCCCCAACCACCCGTGCGCGCCTGCGCGTTGCGGCTCGCGGCCGACCCGGCGGCGTACACGATCTTTCCCGTGTACGACATGGCCCGGCAGTTCCACCTCATGCGCCTGGTCGCCGAGCACACCGATCTGCCGGTGCCGCGCGTGCTCTGGCTGGAGGAGGACCCGGGGCCGCTCGGGGCGCCGTTCTTCGTGATGGAACGGGTGGAGGGCCGGGTGCCGCCGGACGTCATGCCCTATACGTACGAGGGGAATTGGCTGCACTCCGCCACCAACGCCGAACGTGCCCGCCTGGAGGCGGACAGCGTGCGCGTCCTCGCCGCGCTGCACGACCAATTCCCCCTGGAGAGCGCCGAGTTCCTCGGTCCGCGGGAGCGAGGGGCGGACGCACTGCGCCGTCATGTCGACGGCCAGCGCGACTACTACGCCTGGGTCGTGGCGGACCTGCCCCGCTCACCCCTCATCGAGCGCGCCTTCGAGCGGCTTGCCGAGCTCTGGCCGGACGACCCCGGCGAGACCGTGCTGACCTGGGGCGACGCCCGTATCGGCAATATCGTGTACGACGGCTTCGCGCCCGCGGCCGTGCTCGACTGGGAGATGGCGGCGCCCGCCCCGCGCGAGGTCGACCTCGGCTGGACGGTCTATCTGCACCGGTTCTTCCAGGACTTGACGGTGAGCTTCGGCCAGCACGGCCTGCCGGACTTCTTCCGCCGCGACCGGGTGGAGCGCCGCTATGCCGAACTCACCGGGCACACCCCGCGCGACATGGACTTCTACACACTCTACGCCGCCCTGCGGCACGCCATCGTGATGCTGCGGGTCGCCTATCGGCAGCTGCACTTCGGTGAGGCCGCGGCGCCGGAGAAGCCCGAGGACGCGGACCGGCTGATCCTGCACCACGACAGCCTGGCGGCCATGGTGCAGGGCAGCTACTGGGATTGACGTACTGTCAGTGAAATCCGGTCGATCGGGCTCAGGCCGCCCGGTGCAGTTGCGGCACCTTGATCGGGCGCGAGCCCGGGCCGCCGACGTGCGAGAAGGGCTGGGTCCGCCAGTCGAGCCCCTGAGGGAGCGTCAGGAGTACGGAAGTGTCCTGTTCCTGGGCCCCGTCCGTGTCATCGGCGGGCGCCGCGCTGTCCGCGGGGCGGCCGGTGCCGGAGCAGACCTGGAGCCCGAACGGGTTCCAGGGGGTAGGGCACTTGGCGTGCTCGGGCAGGACGACCTCGTCCGCCAGGAGCGCGATGGGCTGTGCGCAGTCCGGGCAGATCACCCGGTAGATCTCGAAGGTGTCGTACGCGTCGCTCTCGTCGCCGGAGGCGTCGGGTTCGACGCCCTCCGGAGTGGGCTCGGGGAACGGCTGCTGCCGGTTCCGGGCGGTACGGCCAGGGCGCTTCACACTCTGCATGGGACTCTCCCCCTCGGGTGGGCCGGCCGGGCGCTGCGGCCTCGACCACAGCAAGCATTTCCCGGCTCTCCTCGCGCATAATCACGCCACTCCGGCGGACCGGGTCACATGCCTGTGGCGTTCGTCACATGGCCGTTGCCCGTGGGGCGGTGGGCGGTTGGCGGCCGTCGCCGCGACCCGGCTCCGGCATGCGAGACGGGGCCACGAACGTGATCCGGGTGGCAGGTGAGCGGTGTAGGTTCTTGCGTCATGGAGGAGCTCGACCGTCAGATCGTGCAGCTGCTCGTCAAGGACGGGCGGATGAGCTACACCGACCTGGGCAAGGCCACCGGCCTGTCCACGTCCGCCGTGCACCAGCGGGTGCGCCGCCTCGAACAGCGCGGCGTCATCCGCGGCTACGCGGCGGTCGTCGACCCGGAGGCGGTGGGCCTGCCGCTGACGGCGTTCATCTCGGTCAAACCCTTCGACCCGAGCGCCCCCGACGACATCGCCGACCGCCTCGCCGACGTGCCCGAGATCGAGGCGTGCCACAGCGTGGCCGGTGACGAGAACTACATCCTCAAGGTGCGGGTGGCCACGCCCCTCGAACTGGAGGACCTGCTCAGCCGCTTGCGCGCCCTCGCGGGAGTCTCCACGCGGACGACGGTGGTCCTCTCCACGCCGTACGAGGCACGGCCGCCGAGAGTCTGAGCCGTGCCGCCGGGCTTCGTTCTGGTGGACAGCTCGGTGGTGTGGTGGGACCGCCCCTGGTGGGCCCGGCGACCTGGCAGCCCGTCGCCGTACTTGCCGTGCACAGCAGCGCAGGTCTCTTCGCACCCGCGATCGCCGACGCGCTCGACCCGGACGGCGGTGCGCAGCGTCTTCATCGTTGACGCCTCACTGTCGGGCACCCCGCGCTGCCCCGGCCTAGCTCGCCGCGCCGCGCCAACTGGCCGACGCGGACGGCCTGTTGTCGCCCTGACCGACCTGGTTCGCCCCGGATACCCTCGTCGGCGGTGGTGACGGCGGTGACGGCGGTGACGGCGCCGGACGTGGTGGCGGAACGGCTGGTCGCTCTGACGGCGCGGCTGTGCACGGTGCGGTGACCAAAGCCCGCGACCACCCGCCGTACGACCCCGCCCCCATCCCCGTACGCCCCCCTGATCACCACCCCCCGACCCCCGGACGGGACACTGTTCCCCATGAGCGAGACCACCCCCGCAGACCCCTCGACGCAGCACCCCTCTGACGGCCTGGTGCCGCCGGGCGGCGACGAGCGCACCGTGCTGCTGCGCGGCGGCGACATTCACAGTCCTGCCGACCCCTTCGCCACGGCGATGGTCGTGGAGCGCGGGCAGATCGCCTGGGTCGGTTCCGAGGGAGCGGCCGACTCCTTCGCGCGCGGCGCAGACGAGGTGATCGACCTGGAGGGTGCCTTGGTCACCCCGGCGTTCACCGATGCGCATGTGCATACGACCGCGACCGGTCTGGCGCTGACCGGACTCGATCTGTCCGGCGCCGCGAGCCTGACCGAGGCGCTCGGGCTGATCCGCGCCCACGCGGCCGCGCACCCCGAGGACCGGGTGCTGCTCGGGCACGGCTGGGACGCCGCCCGCTGGGCCGAGCGCCGCCCGCCGTCCCGGGCCGAGCTCGACGAGGCCACCGGCGGCCGCCCGCTGTATCTGACCCGGATCGACGTGCACTCGGCGGTCGTCACCACCGCTTTGCTCGACCTGGTGCCCGGCATCACCGAACGCGCCGGATACGACCCCGAAGCGCCGCTCACCAAGGACGCCCACCACGCGGTCCGCGAGGTCGCGCACGGCGCGCTCACCCCGGCCCAGCGCACCGCCGCCCAGCGCGCCGCCCTGCGCCACGCCGCCTCCCTCGGCATCGGCTCGGTGCACGAGTGCGCGGGCCCCACCATCTCCTCCGAGGACGACCTGACCGGCCTTCTCGCCCTGGCCGCCGCCGAGCCGGGCCCGCGGGTCTTCGGCTACTGGGGCGAGCGGATCACCTCGGCCGCGGACGCCGACCGGATCCGCGCTCTGGGCGCGCTCGGTGCCGCCGGTGACCTCTTCGTGGACGGCGCCCTCGGCTCCCACACCGCCTGCCTGCACGAGCCGTACGCCGACGCCACGCACACCGGCGCCGCCTACCTGGACGCCGACGCCGTCGCCGCACACGTCACGGCGTGCACCGAGGCGGGTCTGCAGGCCGGATTCCACGCCATCGGCGACGCCGCCGTCACCGCCGTCGTCGAGGGCGTACGGGCCGCCGCCGACAAGGTCGGCCTCGCCCGCGTCCGCGCCGCCCGGCACCGTGTCGAGCACGCCGAGATGCTCACCCCCGAGACCGTCGCGGCCTTCGCCGAGCTCGGCCTCACCGCCTCCGTGCAGCCGGCCTTCGACGCGCTGTGGGGCGGCACCGACGGCATGTACGTCGAGCGGCTCGGCGCCGAGCGGGCCCGCACCCTCAACCCCTTTGCGGCGCTGCTGCGTTCGGGCGTGCCGCTGGCCTTCGGCTCGGACAGCCCGGTCACCCCGCTCGACCCGTGGGGTACGGTGCGGGCGGCCGCGTTCCATCGCACGCCGGAGCACCGCGTCTCGGTACGGGCCGCGTTCACCGCCCACACCAGGGGCGGTTGGCGGGCCGTCGGCCGGGACGACGCCGGGGTCCTGGTGCCGGGCGCGCCCGCGGACTACGCCGTCTGGCAGGCCGACGACCTCGTGGTGCAGGCCCCCGACGACCGCGTTGCCCGCTGGTCCACCGACCCGCGCTCCGGCACCCCGGGCCTGCCCGACCTCACACCGGGCACCGAACTCCCGCGCTGCCTGCGGACCGTGGTCGCCGGGCGCACCGTCTATGTACGGCCGGGCGAGTGATGTCCCGGAGCGGCGCGCGGCGCGGCGCGCCCGATTCCGTTGCCGTACGACCTGCGTATCCTCCGGGCCGACCAGGGGACTTGGGGAAACGCCGCAGGTCAAACGGCTGTTGACAGACGGCGGACCGGGGCGGGTAGTTTCGGCCGGGTCCACCACAGGACGTCCGACCGGGAAACCTCCACGCAGTCGTCGAACGCCGCTGGGTCAGGGGCGGTGTGCCGCACCGGTTCACCGCCACTGGGAGCCAGGCCCAGCGCCCGCGGTCGGTGGCTTCAGGCAGGTCAAGACCGATCGGCAGGTGTGACCCGGGTGGGGCCCGGACGCTCAGTAGACAACGGCTTTCGGTCGACCCGCAGCCAGCGGGTCCCGGGCCGGCCCGAAGGGCGCCGGGCCCCGATCCGCTGCTCCTTCGACGACACCCGCCCCTTCCCCATGAGCCCTGGCCTCTTGGCGTCTATGGTGGTGCATCTGTGTACGGACGTTAGGGGCAGCAGTGAAGGACGGCGGTCAGCGGCAATACGGCCCGCTGGGCACAGTGTTGGTGATCATCCCGACCTATAACGAGGCGGAGAACATCAAGCCGATCGTGGGCCGGGTGCGCGCCGCCGTCCCGGACGCCCATGTGCTCGTCGCCGACGACAACAGCCCCGACGGCACCGGCAAGCTTGCCGACGAGCTCGCGGCCGAGGACGACCACGTGCACGTCCTGCACCGCAAGGGCAAGGAAGGTCTCGGCGCCGCCTATCTCGCGGGCTTCCGCTGGGGCGTCGAGCACTGCTACGGCGTCCTGGTCGAGATGGACGCCGACGGCTCGCACAAGCCCGAGGAGCTGCCCCGGCTCCTGACCGCGCTCAAGGGCGCGGACCTGGTGCTCGGCTCCCGCTGGGTGCCGGGCGGACGGATCGTCAACTGGCCCAAGTCCCGCGAGTTCATCTCCCGCGGCGGCAGCCTGTACTGCCGGATGCTCCTGAACGTACCGATCCGCGATGTCACCGGCGGCTTCCGCGCCTTCCGCAAGGAGACCCTGGAGGGCCTCGGGCTCGACGAGGTCGCCTCGCAGGGCTACTGCTTCCAGGTCGACCTGGCCCGGCGCGCGGTGAAGGCCGGGTTCCATGTGGTCGAGGTGCCCATCACCTTCGTCGAGCGCGAGTACGGCGACTCCAAGATGAGCCGTGACATCCTTGTCGAGGCGCTGTGGCGGGTCACCGCCTGGGGCGTCGGCGAGCGCGCCGGACGGATCCTCGGCAGCGGCCGCAAGCGCTAGGGGGTGACTCCCCGATCGGCCCTGTCTCCTGCTGATCTACCTTGTCTCCTGACAGCCCGCTTATCCCGCATGGACGCCGCAGGCGGCACACTGGGAGCATGACGACCGGCATTCCGACCCCGCCCACCCGTCCGGCCCGGCGCTCCGCCCTGCGCAGGTATCTGCCGCTCGGCGTCGCCGCAGGTGCGGTGCTCGAGATCTGGCTGCTCACCGTGGTGGCCCGCGTGGCCGGCGGGTTCACCGTCTTCCTGCTCGTGGCGGCCGGGATCGTGCTCGGCGCCGCGGTGATCAAGCGGGCCGGACGGCGCGCCTTCCGCACCCTGAACGAACAGGTGCAGCAGGTCCAGCGCGGTGAGGTCCCGGCGGAGCCCGCGAAGGGCGGCGGTAACGCCCTGACGATGCTGGCCGGGCTGCTCCTGATGATGCCGGGCCTGATCTCCGACGTGCTCGGCCTGCTCTGCCTGCTGCCGCCGGTGCGCTCGGTGCTCGGCCGGTACGCGGAGCGCGCCCTGGAGCGGCGGATGCGCGCGGCCACGCCCGGCAGCGTCGAGGACATGGTCCAGCAGGCCCGGATGCATCGGCCCGACGGCAAGGTGGTCCCGGGCGAGGTCATTCGCGACGACGACGCCGAGCCGCGCCGCGAGGACGACGGGCCCCGTCCGCCGCTCACCGGCTGACGGCCGCCGCCCCCTGGCACAGAGACGCGTTAAGGCCCCGCCCGGCACAGAGGCCCGGGCGGGGCCTACGCGTGCAAGGGGCCGCCCTCCGCGTGCAGGGCCTCCGCATGCGGGGCCTGCGCGGGCACGGCCTCAGGGCATAACAAAACCGCGGGGGACGGCACGCGCTCGGCGTGACGTCCCCCGCGGCGCTGTTGTTCGGCCGCCCGCGGGGTTATGCGGACTTGCGGCTGTCGCGCGGGTGCACGGCGATGTTCATGGCACCGGAACGCAGGATCGCCAGGCGCTCGGCCAGGACCTCCTCCAGCTCCTCGCGGGTGCGCCGCTCCATGAGCATGTCCCAGTGCGTACGCGCGGGCTTGCCCTTCTTCTCCTCCGGGCCGTCGCCATCAACGAGGAGTGCCTGGGCCCCGCAGACCTTGCACTCCCACTCCGGCGGGATTTCCGCCTCTACCGAGAACGGCATCTCAAAGCGATGTCCGTTCTGGCATGCGTACTCCACGGCCTGGCGCGGGGCCAGGTCGATGCCGCGGTCCGTCTCGTAGCTGGTCACCACGAGGCGCGTGCCGCGAAGAGCTCGCTCACTCATGAATCGTGCCTCCCGGGCTTGTCGCCCACAGGACAGGTGTCGCTGTCGTCGTCATCCGGTCAACGTCCGGTCGGCGCTGAAGATTCCCGTTGCGGGTCAGGTGTCGCCGTCGTAGCCGCAGCCTTTTCAACCAGTCAGTACCCACCGTCGCCCGATTTGTCACATGTGGCAGGAGATGTCACTCGGTGTCACTCGGTGTGCCACCTGCTCCACGTGACGTGTCGTGCTTTGGCGCGCAGTAACGGTCCGCCTGGTAGGCCAAAGGCGTATACTACCGGGCTTTGACCTCGCCTGTTAAATCCGGTCCGGAATCGGGTTCCCCGCGGCCGCCACAGCACGGCGGATCGGCACCCGCGCCAGGAGCAGAAAGCCCAGGGCGAAGAAGGCCACGAGCGAGACGATCGCGTCCCGATAGCTGCCGGTCAGCTGGTAGGTCAGGCCGAAAACCAGCGGTCCGAGCCAGCTCATGCCCCGGTCGCTCATCTCGTACGCGGCGAAGTACTCGGCCTCCTTGCCGCTCGGTACCAGGTGCGAGAACAGCGAACGTGACAGCGCCTGCGTACCGCCGAGCACCAGGCCGATCCCGACGGCCAGGGCGAAGAACCAGACCGGCGCGCGCTCCGGTAGAAAATATCCGGCCCCGATCGTCAGGGTCCAGGCCACCAGCGAGCCGAGAATGGTGCGCTTCGCGCCGTACCTCCGTGCGAGCCGCCCCATCGCGAGCGCCCCGGCCACCGCGAGCAGCTGCACCAGGAGCACCGCCACGATGAGGGTCGTCTGGTCCAGGCCCAGCTCCTCGGAGCCGTACACGGACGCCTGCGAGATCACCGTCTGCACCCCGTCGTTGTAGAAGAGGTACGCGAGCAGGAACGCGAGGGTGAGCGGGTGGCGGCGCATATCGCGCAGCGTCGCCGTCAGCTGCCGCCAGCCGCCGACGGCCGGGGTCGCGCGCTCCACCCCGTCCGCCCCGCCCGCGCCCGTACGCCGGTCCCGCAGCCGGCGCAGCGGGATCAGGGCGAAGGCGCCCCACCACACGCCCGCGGAGGCGAGGCAGATCCGTACGGCGGTCGCCTCCGACAGGCCGAAGGAGTCGTGCGCGGTGTAGAGCACCAGGTTCAGGACGAGCACCAGGGCGCCGGACGCATAGCCGAAGGCCCAGCCGCGCGAGGAGACCGCGTCGCGCTCCTCGGGCCCGGCGATCTCCGGCAGGTACGCGTTGTACAGGGCCATCGAGACGGCGAGCGACGCGTTGGCGACGACGAGCAGGAGGCCGCCGAGCAGATAGCGGTCGCCGTCCAGGAAGAACATGCCCGCCGTGGCGCCCGCGCCCAGATACGCGGCCACCGCGAGCAGCGGCTTCTTGCGGCCGCTGCGGTCGGCGGCCGCGGCGGTGAGCGGCATCACGAGGATCGCCACGATCACCGACAGGGACACGCTGTACGCGAAGAACGACCCGGCCCGCACCGGGATGCCGAGCGGGTGCACGAATCCGTCCGGGTCCGCGGCGGAGCGCGCGACCGACGTCAGATAGGGCCCGAGGAACACGGTGAGCACGCTCGTCGAGTAGACCGAGCAGGCCCAGTCGTAGAAGTACCAGCCGCGCTGCTCGCGCCGTCGCCTGCCGGTCTCGTCCGGCTCCCCCGCCCGCACGGTGTCCGCGCCCACCCGTGGCCCCTCGGTGTCGTGTCGTCCCCGTCGTATGGAGCGCGAGGCCGCCGCGGGCCGGTCACTCCCAGGCGCCGCGCTCCTTGAACACCTCGGTCAGTGTGCCGAGATGATCGGTCATGATGCCATCGACCCCGAGATCCAGGAGAGCCCCCATCCGTGCGCGGTCGTTCACGGTCCACACGTGCACCTGGAGTCCCAGGGCATGCGCGGTGCGTACGAAACGGTGGTCCACCACGCGCACCCCGGACTGGCTCTCCGGCACCTGGGCGCAGACGGCCGAGCGGCGCAGCCGGGCCGGGATCCCGTACGAGCGCAGGCGCAGCGCGAGGACGCCGCGCACGCCGTACGAGGTCGCCAGGCGCGGGCCCGCGAGGAGCTGCGCCCGGGCGACACGTGACTCGTTGAACGATCCGACACACACCCGATCCCACGCGCCGGTGCGGCGGATCAGCTCGACCAGCGGGACCAGCGCGGGCTCGGCCTTGATGTCCACGTTCCAGCGGGCCTCGGGGAACTCTTCGAGGAGGTCCTCGAAGAGCGGCACCGGCTCGCTGCCCGCCACGCGCGCGTGCCGCACGTCCGACCAGGGCAGGTCGGCGATGCGGCCGCGGGCGTCGGTGACCCGGTCGAGGGTCGCGTCGTGGAACGCCACGAGCCGGCCGTCGGCGGTGGCGTGGACGTCGGTCTCCAGATAGCGGTAGCCGGAGTCGACCGCGCGCCGGAAGGCGGCCGCCGTGTTCTCCAAGCCGTCCGCCGCGCCGCCCCGGTGGGCGAACGCGAGCGGGCCCGGGTGGTCCAGAAACGGGTGACGGATCTGTCGGGGATGCTGCTCTCTGCCGGTGCTCACGGTCGCAGTATCGCGCCCCCGCGTTGCGTCCCGGCGACCACGATGCTGCCGCCGCCCGCACCCGGGATGGCGAACACCCGCAGGAACAGCTGGGCGAGCGGCCCGATGGCCAAGGCGTACGCGACCGTGCCGATGCCGACCGTGCCGCCGAGGACGAAGCCGGTGGCGACCACGGCGACCTCCACACAGGTGCGCATCAGGCGGATCGAGCGGCCGGTGACCTGGTGCAGGCCGGTCATCAGGCCGTCGCGCGGCCCGGGCCCGAAGCGGGCCGAGATGTAGAGCCCGGTGGCCGCGCCGTTCAGGACGATGCCCGCGGCCAGGAGCGGGATCTGGAACGCCAGGCCGTGCGCGTCCGGCACCAGGGCGAGCGTGCCGTCCATCGCGAGGCCGACGACGAACACATTGGAGACCGTGCCGAGGCCCGGGCGCTGCCTGAGCGGTATCCACAGAAGAAGGACCGCCGCGCCGATGACGATCGAGACGACTCCGATGGTCAGGCCGGTCAGCTCGGCGAGGCCCTGATGCAGGACGTTCCACGGCTCGAGGCCGAGCCCGGCGCGCACCAGGAGGGCCGAGCTGGCGCCGTACAGGACGAGACCGGCGTAGAGCTGGATCAGGCGGCGGGTAAGGAGCGGGCCGCCGGGCCGCGGGCCCTGTGGGCGGCGCGGGCTCCGCGGCGGACGGCTTCCGGAAGGGGCGGGCTCGGGTTCGGAGGCGGGTTCGGGCACGGGTTCTCCCCCTGAGGTGCGGTGGACGGATCCGGACCCCGGCTGGTGGCAGTGGCCCGACCCGTGACACTCTGTGGCTTGGAATACGAGGCCAACCATGGCCAATTCGGGGAAGGTGGACTGGTCGCCATGGCCCAGTGGACATCAGCGGTAGGGGCCGCGCAGCTTGCCCGGCTCATCGCCTCCCAGCAGGAGCGGCCGACCGCGCCCGGCGGGCGCCGCCCACCCGCGTACCGGGCCCTGGCCGACGGCATCAGGCTGCTCGTCCTGGAGGGCCGGGTTCCGGTCGCCGCCCGGCTGCCCGCCGAGCGCGAACTGGCCGTGGCGCTCAACGTCAGCCGTACTACTGTTGCGGCCGCTTACGAGGCGCTGCGCGCCGAGGGCTTCCTGGAGTCCCGCCGTGGCGCCGGGAGTTGGACCGCCGTCCCCGCGGGCAACCCGCTGCCCGCGCGCGGCCTCGAGCCGCTGCCCCCGGAAGCACTCGGCTCCATGATCGACCTCGGCTGCGCCGCGCTGCCCGCCCCCGAGCCCTGGCTCACCCGCTCCGTACAGGGCGCCCTGGAGGAACTCCCGCCGTACGCGCACACGCACGGCGACTACCCCGCCGGGCTGCCCGCGCTGCGCCGGATGCTGGCCGACCGGTACACCGAGCGCGGCATCCCCACCATGCCCGAGCAGATCATGGTCACCACCGGCGCGATGGGCGCCATCGACGCGATCTGCCACCTCTTCGCGGGCCGCGGCGAACGCATCGCCGTGGAGTCGCCTTCGTACGCCAACATCCTCCAGCTCATGCGCGTGGCAGGGGCCCGCCTCGTGCCCGTCGCGATGGCCGAGGGGCTCGCGGGCTGGGACATGGACCGCTGGCGTCAGGTCCTTCGCGACGCCGCGCCCCGGCTCGGCTACGTGGTCGCCGACTTCCACAACCCGACCGGCGCGCTGCCCGGCGACGATCAGCGGCGCGCCCTGGTCGAGGCGGCCCGTTCGGCGGGCACGGTCCTGGTCGCCGACGAGACCATGTCCGAGCTCTGGCTCGACCCGGAGCTCGAGATGCCCCGCCCCGTCTGCGCGTTCGATCCCGGCGGCGCCACCGTGATCACGGTCGGCTCGGCGAGCAAGGCGTTCTGGGCGGGCATGCGGATCGGCTGGGTCCGGGCCGCGCCCGACGTGATCCGCAGCCTGGTCGCCGCCCGCGCCTACGCCGACCTGGGCACCCCCGTCCTGGAGCAGCTGGCGGTCACCTGGCTGCTCGGCACCGGCGGATGGGAGGAGGCCGTGGACGTGCGCAGGACTCAGGCCCGGGAGAACCGGGACGCCCTGGTCGCCGCTGTGCGCCGGGAGTTGCCGGACTGGGAGTTCGAAGTGCCGGGCGGCGGCCTGACGTTGTGGGTCCGGGCCGGTGGGCTCTCCGGCTCGCGGCTCGCGGAGGTGGGGGAGCGGGTCGGGGTGCGGGTGCCGTCCGGGCCGCGCTTCGGCGTCGACGGCGCCTTCGAGGGTTTCGTACGCCTGCCGTTCACGGTCGGCGGACCGCTCGCGGAGGAGGCGGCGTCCCGACTCGCGGCGGCGGCCCGCCTGGTGCGTGAGGGGGCGGCTACGGGGGCGGAGCCCCCCAGGACGTTCGTGGCCTGAGCTGTCCCAGCCCGTCCGGCGTTTGAGGACGAGCGCCTTCGGCGCGACAGTGGGGGTCCGGGGGCGCAGCCCCCAGGGGCGGTAACCAAGCCGACGGGTGCCTCAACCTTCCGCGACCACCGGTTCCGGCTCGTCCGCGTCGTCCGCCAGGTCTGCCGGAGCAGCACGTTCCGGAAGCAGCGCAAGCACCGCGCAGCGGTGTGCGTCGCTCGTAGCGTCGTCGTACGGGTCGGGCGTGGCCGGGACCTGGAGGCGGTGCACCGGCCCGGTGCCGAGGCGGGCGTAGCCGCGGCCGGGCGGCAGCTCGGGCGTCGGCGTGGTGCGCGGCGCGGCGCCGAGGAACTCGGCCAGCTGGTCCGGCGCCGCCGGGCCGAGCACCACGCGCGCGCGGGTGTGCTGCCGCACGGGCTCGCTCAGTGCGTCCAGGCTGTCGAACTGCTCGGCCACGACGACCGTCACATGTGCCGCCCGGCCGTGCCGCAGCGGCACCTGGAGCAGCGCCTGCGGGTCGCGCTGCCCGTCGGCGGCGGCCAGGTGGGCGAGCACGCTGGGCCGGTCGAGGAGGATCCACAGGGGCCGCTTGCTGTCCTCGGGCGGCGGGTCGCCCGCCTGCCGGGCCAGGTTCGCGGCGATCAGGCGGCGCTCGGTCTCCTGGGCGGCCCACTCCAGGGCGGCCAGGGCGCCGGAGAGCCCGCACTCCACGGCGAGTACGCCGCTGCGCCCGGTCAGACACGCGTACTCGCCGGTGCCCGCGCCCTCGACGATCAGGACCTCGCCGCCGTGCTGCAGCGCCTGGAGGGCCACCGAGCGCATCAGGGTCGTGGTGCCGCTGCCCGGCTGGCCGGTGGCGAGCAGGTGCGGCTCGGTGGAGCGGATGCCGGTGCGCCAGACGACGGGCGGTACGTCGCGCTGCTCCTCGCCGTGCGTCGCCACGGGCAGCGTGCGGCGCACGGTGGTCTTGTCGGTGAAGCCGAGCACGGTCTCGCCGGGGCCGGTGACGAAGGGCTGGGCCGCGATGTCGGTGGGCAGCGGCGGCAGCACCGTGACGGTGAGCCGGTTGTCCTCCTCGTCCCAACCGAAGTGGTACTCGCGGCCGCGGCCCGCCTTGGCGTGCAGGAGCTGCTCGATCCGGGCGCGGGACGCGGGCTCGCCGTCGGTGAAGTAGGCCGGGTAGCGGATCTCCAGGCGTGCGACTCGGCCGTCGCCGTCGAAGTCGTACGAGGCGAAGACCTGCTCCCACTCGCCGCCGTGCGCGTACATCGGGCTCGGGTCCTCGGGCACCGAGAAGTACGGCACCAGGGCCTCGTAGATGGCTTGGAGGCGCTGCACCTGTGCCTCGTCGGGCCCGGCCGGGCGTGCGGGTGTGCGGTCGTGGCCGGACCAGGCGGCGGCGCCCATCAGCGTGATCAGGCCGAGCAGCGGACCGTACGGAATGAGGACCACGACGAGGAGCACCGAGGCCGCGAGGAAGAGCAGCGGTCCGCGGCGGTCCTTGGGGGTGTCGGTCCACTTGCGCCGCCCGGCGGCAGCGAGGCGGCGCAGTCCCCGAGTGACGGTGATCAGAGGGTGCAGGACGTCGGTGGCGCTGTCAGCAGCCGATCTCGCCAGCTCCCTGCTCCGGGCGATCTGGGCGGTGCCGCTGGTCAGAATGCGGGGGAGTGGTCGCCTGGCCACGTCGTACTCCTGAAGGGGTGGTCTTGGGGATCGACGGTCAGAATTTGATCCCGCCGACCAGGCTGGCCAGGCTCGCGCCGCCCGCCTCGATGCTCGGGGCGATGGCCGTGCCCGCGAGATAGAAGCCGAAGAGCGCACAGACGACGGCGTGCGAGGCCTTGAGGCCGTCTTTGCGGAAGAAGAGGAAGACGATGATTCCGAAGAGGACGACGCCTGAGATGGACAGGATCATGAGGGTTCTCCTGGTCGAGGGGGACAGTCACCATGAGTTGTTCCAGGCTCACAGGATGTATCCATACGATAAAAGGTGCAACAGGGTGAATTTCCGCTGATTTCCCTAAGTTGGCGTAGTGCTCCTCGGCCACCCGGAGTCCTCCGGGTCCCCGGCCGGACGAAGCCGGGGACTGCGACGATCTTTGCCGTGGGCGGGCGCGGTCATGTGCCCAAAGGGGCAGTACGCTGGCGATTCACCCGTACGGCCGCACGGCCCGCGCCACCCCGGGACACGCGAACTCCGCGGCGTCCCGGAACCCACCCCCGTACAACCGACGCAGCGAAAGGCGGACCTGTCGATGACCGACGCACCCGACCCCGAGGTCGTGGAGCTCGCCACGAAGATCTTCGATCTGGCTCGGCAGGGCGAGACCGAGGCGCTCGCCGCATACGTCGACGCGGGCGTGCCGGTGAACCTCACCAACGACCGCGGCGACTCGCTCGTCATGCTCGCCGCCTACCACGGCCACGCCCCGGCCGTCCGCGCCCTCCTTGAGCGTGGCGCGGACGCCAACCGCGTCAACGACCGCGGCCAGACCCCGCTCGCCGGTGCCGTCTTCAAGGGCGAGCACGAGGTGATCAAGGCGCTGCTCGACGGCGGCGCGGACCCCACGGCCGGTACCCCGTCCGCCGTGGACACGGCTCGGATGTTCGACAAGGCCGAGCTCCTGGAGCTGTTCGGCGCCTGACGCCGCACCCGGGGCGCGGCCCGGTCTGCGGGGTCCGCGCCGATACGGGCGGAAATCTGGTCGCGGCGGGCGAAGCCGCTGGTCCATCATGACGTCGTGATTCACGGACACGACTGCTGGGCAGACGCTGCAGCACGCGGACCGTGAACGGCCCGTTCCGGGTCATCGACGAGAGGCAGAGGAAGATGGTCTTCAGCAAGCAAGAGACGACGGGCCGCCGTACGTGTTGTCGCGTGGCGAGGTAGTACGCGAACCCCTGCCCGGTCGACAGCTTGATGTGAGGCTCTTTCCATGTTCGACACAGTCATAGCGCCCAGCGGCACGCTGCTCGGGCTGCTCCAGCGGGGGCGCGGCGACGGCACGCTGCACGCCCTGACGGCGCCGCGCGCCGAGGCGCTCGCGGCCCTCGACCACTGTGTGCGCAGCGACCCCCGGCACGACTGGCAGGTGGAGAACCGCTCCCTCTACTACGCCCGGCTCTACCTCGATCTGCACGGTGGGCTCGGCGAGATCGAACGGCACCTGTTCTCCGCCGAGGACGTCCTCGACACCGACGAGACCCGAACCGGCCTCGCCCTCGCGGTCCTCGGCCACCTCGCCTCGTACGGCAGGGGCGACGCGCTCGCGCTGCTCCGCCGTTACGCCGCCACCGGCGCCAACTGGGCCTGGGCCCTGGACGAACTCGCCCTGCGGGACGAGGACACCGGCCTGCGCGCCCTTGCTGAGCCGGTCCTCGACCGCTTCCCGCGCACCCCCGAGGGCGAGGCCGAACTCGCCGCCGCGGTGCGGGACGCCTTCGAGCCACGGCCCTGGCGGCTGTGGGCCGAGGACCCGCGCGAGGCCGTCGGCGCCCGGGTGCGCGCCGCCCAGGAACGCGGCTCCTTCGACCAGTGGCAGCGGCAGCTCAGCCCCTCCGGGCCACGGCCCGGCTGGAGCGTGCGGGCCGTGCTCGACTGGGCCGACGAGGGCATCGACCGCGGCGCCCGGCTCCACGTACCCGCCGCGCGCTGTCTCAGCGCCGTCGCCGGGCCCGAGGACCGGGACGAGATCGTCCAGGCGGCCCTCGTCGGCGGGGACGGCGCGCGCGGCACCGCGCTGCGTTTCCTCTCCGGGCAGCGGGACCCCGAGGTCCTCGCGCTCATCGAGGCCGCCGTGAGCGACGGCTCCCGGATCGTCGTGGACGCCGCCCTGGACGCCTTCGAACGGATGCCCGGCGAGGCCGCCGTCGAGCGGGCCCGCGCCTGGGTGCACCGGCCCGACGAACTCGGCGCCGCCGCGGGCCGGGTACTCGCCTGCCGGGGCGGTGAGGCCGACGCGAAGCTGGTCCTCGGGGCGCTGCGCGAGGCGGTGCGCGCCGAAGGGCCCGACGCACCGACCCTGTGGTGCCTCGTCGACGGCGCCGGGCGGCTCGGCATCGCCTGCGCCGCGCCGGTCCTGCGCCATATCTACCGCGAGACCGCCTCCTCCCATCTGCGCGGCCGCGCCGCCCGCGCGCTCGCCGCCACCGACCCGTCGTTCGCCGCCGGATTCGCCGTCGAATGCCTGTGGGACTGCGAGGAATCCACCCGCGAAGTCGCCGCGCGGCACGCGGAGACCGGAGACGCGCGCGTCGTCGACCAGCTCAGGCGACTCGCCGCGGATCCCGCGGAAGAGGCCGAGGTGCAGACCGCGGTCCGCAGCCGGATCGGGCCGGACGCGTCTGCCGTGTAGCTGCTTCGTAGTTCATGGCTGCTTCATAGCTGCTCCATGGCTGCTTCGGTTCGGCGTCGCTTCTTCTGTGCGGCCGCTTCTCCTGTCCACCGCTCCTTCTGTAGTGGCCGCTTTTCCTGTCCGCCGCTTCTCTGTAGCGGCCGACTCTCCTGCGCGCCGCTTCTTCTGTAGTACGGGTTTACGGTTCGCGCCGCCGTGTGCTGCCGGGGCGCACACCGGAACGCTCATGGGACGTTCCACGTCAGGAAAGATCGACGTTGATGTGGCCATGCCGCGGGCGTGGACAACACGAGTATGCGTGTCGTCATCGTCACCGAATCCTTTCCGCCCGACGTCAACGGCGTGGCGCACTGCGCCCTGCAGACCGCCCGGCACCTCGCCGCCCGCGGTCATGACCCGCTCGTCGTCGCCCCGACCGTCGCAGGTGCCGCCGGTCCCGACGGAGCAGTCTTCGACGCCGCCGCCCCCTGCCCCGTGATCCGCGTCCGCTCCCTGCCCCTGCCCGGATACCCGCAGGTGCGGGTGGCGCTGCCCAGCCGCCGGGTGGCCGCGGCGCTCGCCGCGTCCCGGGCCGAACTCGTCCATCTGGCCAGCCCGTTCGTGCTCGGCGTGCGCGGCATGGCGGCCGCCGCGCGCCTTGGCATCCCCGCCGTCGCCGTCTACCAGACCGACCTCGCCGGATACGCCCGTACGTACGTCGGCGCGGGCGAGGCCGCCGCCTGGCGCCGCATCCGCAGCGTGCACGCCGCCGCCGACCGCACCCTCGCCCCCTCCACGGCCGCACTGCGCGACCTGACCGCACACGGTGTGCCGCGCGTGCACCTGTGGCCCCGTGGCGTGGACACCGACCGCTTCCGGCCGGACCGCCGCGATGATGCCCTGCGCCGCGAACTCGCCCCGAACGGCGAGCGGATCGTCGGCTACGTAGGACGGCTCGCCCCCGAGAAGCAGATCGAGCTCCTCGCGGAGGCCTGCGCCCTCGACGGCGTCCGCGTGGTCGTCGTCGGCGACGGACCCACCGAGGGCACGCTGCGCTCGGCGCTGCCCGGCGCGGTCTTCCTCGGCCGCCGCACCGGCACCGAACTCGCCCGGATCTACGCCTCGTTCGACGTCTTCGCGCACACCGGGCCGTACGAAACGTTCTGCCAGACCGTGCAGGAAGCCATGGCCAGCGGTCTGCCCGTGGTCGCGCCCGCCGCCGGAGGCCCGCTCGACCTCGTCGACCACGGCCGCACCGGGCTGCTCGTGCCGCCCGGCGACCCGGCCGCCCTGGCCGGGGCCGTACGCACGCTCACCACCGACCCCGCGCTGCGCGCGGCGTACGGGTCGGCGGCGCGCGCGGCGGTCGCCGGACGCACCTGGGAGGCCGTCGGCGACCGGCTGCTCGAGCACTACGCGGACGTGCTCGGCGGGCCACGGACGGCGGTGGCGGCATGAGCCTGCGCATTGTCAGACTCGCCAACTTCGTCGCCCCGGCCTCCGGCGGCCTGCGCACCGCACTGCACCAACTGGGCGCCGGGTACCGCGCCGCGGGCCACGAACCCGTGCTCGTCGTGCCGGGCGAGCGGGCCGAGGAGTACGACAGTGCGCAGGGGCGGGTGCACGTGCTGCCCGGACCCGTCCTGCCCGGCACCGGCGGCTACCGGGTCCTCGCCGACCGCCGCCGGGTGCGCCGCCTGCTCGAAGACCTCGCCCCCGACCGCCTGGAGGTCGGTGACCGCACCACACTGCGGTGGACCGGTGAGTGGGCCCGGCGTGCCCGCGTCCCGGCCGTGATGGTCTCGCACGAGACCGCCGACGGCGTGCTGCGCGCCTGGGGCCTGCCCCGGGCCGCCGCACGCCGCGCCGCCGACGCACTGAACTCCCGTACCGCCCACGCCTATGCACGCGTCGTGTGCACCACCGGATGGGCCGAGCAGGAGTTCTTGCGGATCGGGGCGCGCAACGTCGTACGCGCGCCGCTCGGTGTCGACCTGGAGCGCTGCCGTCCGGGGCTGCGCGAGCGGGCGGTACGGGAGCGGCACGCGCGCGTGGGGGAGGTGCTGCTCGTGGTGTGCTCCCGCCTGTCCGTGGAGAAACGTCCCGGCACCGCGCTCGACGCGCTCGGCGTGCTGCGCGAACGCGGCATTCCGGCCCGCCTGGTGGTCGCCGGGGACGGGCCGCTACGGGCGCGCCTGAGCGAACGCGCGCACACGCGCGGGCTTCCCGTCACCTTCCTCGGCCACCTCGCGGACCGGCACGCCCTGGCCGCCCTCCAGGCCACCGCCGACGTGTGCCTGGCACCCGGCCCGGCCGAGACCTTCGGGCTCGCCGCCCTGGAGGCCCTGGCCTGCGGCACGCCCGTAGTGGCCAGCGCGTCATCCGCGCTGCCCGAGGTCATCGGCTCGGCGGGCGCCGCCGCCCACGACCGGGGCGAGGCGTTCGCCGACGCGGTCGAGGCGCTGCTCGCCGTCCCCGAGACGGACCGCCGACAGGCGGCACGCGCGCGTGCCGAGGGCTTCTCCTGGGACCGGTCGGTGGCCGCCTTCCTCGCGGCGCACGATGCCGCGCCGGTACACCAGGGCGTACGACCGGACGCTCCAAGGCCGCACGTACCGACGGTGGGGCGGCCTGCCGTGAACGGTGTGCGGGGTGCGGTGTGAGCGGGATGACGCAGTCCGAAGTCAGCCGTGCCGTGCCGCCCTCCGGCGCGCGCGGGGCGGGGCGGCCGTTGCGGTTCGCCGCGCTCGGGGACTCGCTCACCGAGGGCGTCGGCGACCGGGTCGGGGGCGCCTGGCGGGGCTGGGCGGCGCTGCTCGCCGCCGGGCTCGCGCCCGCCGGACAGCCCGTGGAATTCCGTAACTTCGCGGTCAGCGGGGCGCAGTCCCGGGACGTGTACGAGGGGCAGCTGCCCGCCGCACGCGGCTTCGCGCCCGATGTCGCCGCCGTCGTGGTGGGCGTCAACGACACCCTGCGCCGCACCTTCGACATCCGGGCGCTCGCCGCCCGCCTCGACACGGTGTACGCCGCGTTCGCCGGGCACGGCGCGGTGCTGCTCACCGCCTGCCTGCCCGACCCCGGCACGATGCTCGGGCTCCCCGGGGTGCTCGGGCGTCCGCTCGCCCGGCGGCAGCGCGCCGTCAACGCCGTGGTGCACGCACTGTCCGAGCGGTACGGGGCCGTGCACCTGCACGCCGCCGACGGGGCGTGGGTCGCGGACCGCACCATGTGGAGCGCGGACCGCCTGCACCCCGGGGAGCGCGGGCACCGGCTGCTCGCGGCCCGTTTCCACGACCGGCTCGCGGCCGTCGGGGCGCCCAAGGGGCGGGAGTTGGGGCCGCGGCCCTCCTGCGAGCCGGAGCAGCCGCCACCGGGCCGCGCGGCCGGGGCGTGGTGGCTGGCCACGGCGGGCACCGGGTGGGTCGCGCGGCGCTGCACCGATCTGCTGCCCCAACTCCTCGGCCTCGCCGCGGACGAGGCCCGGCACGCGCTGCGCGGCACGAGCAGGAGCCTCGACGTGCGGGCCGCGCGGGCCGTGTCGGGGGCGTTGGCGGCGATCCAGGGGGCTTCGCGTCCTGGGGCGGTTTCTGGTACGGGGGTCGGGGCGGATGTGGGGGTGGAGGTGGCTTGACGAGGCCCGGGCCCTGGGGCGTGTCCGGCGGATCTTGGCGCCTGCGGCGGGCCCTTTCTCCTACCCGCCCTTCCCCCAATTGGGGCCCTGCCCCAGACCCTTGGGGTCCAGGGGGCGAAGCCTCCGGCTGGGGGTCTGGGAGGGCGGAAGCCCTCGGTGGGAGTTAGGGGCGAAGCCCCCAAAGGGGGCCTGGGGTCGCAGGCCCCCAGTTTCGGGAAGAGGCGGGTGAGGGGAAAGATTCGCCGGACAGGCCCGAGCCGCGCCCTCACACGAACCGGACCGGTGTGCCCGGGCGGGCCTGGGCCGCCGCTGCCAGGTCCGGGGCGCTGACCACCGCCACCACTGGGTAGCCGCCCGTCGTCGGGTGGTCGGCCAGGAACACCACCGGGCGGCCGTCCGGGGGGACTTGGACCGCGCCGGGGATCAGGCCCTCGCTGGGGAGCTCGCCGTGGTGTGCGCGCTCCAGTGGGGGGCCTTCCGTGCGCAGGCCGATGCGGTTGCTCGCCGGGGACACCCGGTACGCGCGCGTGGTGAGGGTGCGCAGGGCCGCGGGCGTGAACCAGTCGGCGCGCGGGCCCGGGGTGGTGCGCAGGACCAGTTCGGTGGGCGGGGCGGCCTGGGGGGCCACGTCCACGCGCGCGTGCGGCGGTCCGGGCGGGGCGCCCAGGGGCAGCACCGCGGCGTCGGTGAGCGGGGCCGGGCCGAGCCCCGAGAGCAGATCCGTGGCCCGGCTGCCCAGGACGGGCTCCACCGCCACGCCACCCGCCACGGCGACGTACGACCGCACGCCCCGCACGGCCGCCCCCACGTCGAGCACGGCCCCCGCCGGTACCCGCACCGGCGCCCCCCACGGCGCGGGCCGCCCGTCGACCGTGACCGGGCAGGGCGCGCCGGTCACGGCGACCGTGACGGCGCAACGGGGCCGCAGCGCACAGCCGTTGAGCGTGGTCTCCAAGAGCGCCGCGTCGGCGGCGTTGCCCACGAGCCGGTTGGCGAGCAGCCCCGCGGGCCGGTCCAGGGTGCCGGAGCGGGGCACCCCGAGATGGGCGTGCCCGGGTCGGCCGAGGTCCTGCACCGTGGTGAGCGCTCCGGCGCGTACGACGGCGAGTGCGCGGTCGGTCATGCCGCCGCCTCCGCCTCGATGGGTACGAATCGGACCAGGGTGCCCGGCGAGAGCAGCGCCGCGGGCGTGCGGGTCGCGTCCCAGAGGACCGTGTCCGTCGTACCGATGAGCTGCCAACCACCCGGCGACGAGCGCGGATAGACACCTGTGTACGGCCCGGCGAGCGCCACCGAGCCGGGTGGCACCGTGGTGCGCGGCGTGGCCCGGCGCGGTACCGCGTACCGCTCGGGCAGGCCGGTCAGATAGCCGAAGCCGGGCGCGAACCCGCAGAAGGCGACGCGGAATTCGGTACCGGAGTGGATCCGGGCGACCTCGTGCGGCGGCACGTCCCAGTGCACCGCGACGTCGGCCAGGTCGGGGCCGTCGTAGCGGACGGGGATCTCCACGGCCCGCTGCGCGCGCGGGGAGAGCGGTGGGATCTCCCAGGTGGCGAGGCGCGCCGCGAACCCCGCGGGGTCGTCGAGGCCGTCGAGGAGCACGGTGCGGGCCGCGGGGACGATGTCGCGTACGGGCGGCAGGGTGCCGTCCGCGCGGCGCCGGAGCAGTGCGGCGTGCAGCGCCTCGGCCGCGGCCCCGCTGTCCACCTCTACGAGGAGCGCGCGTTCGCCCATGGGCAGCATCCGCATCCCCGTACCGGTACGCATCGCGGACGTACTCATGCGAAGGCCGCCACGTCGACCCCGGCCGCCTCCAGGCGCGCCCGTACCTCGCGGGCCAGGTCCACCGCGCCCGGGGTGTCGCCGTGCAGGCACAGGGAGCGGGCGGGCACGTCGACCGTGCGGCCGGACTCGGTCGTGACCACGCCGTCCCGGGCCAGGCCGACCGAGCGGGCGACGACCGCCTCCGGGTCGGTGACGACGGCACCGGCACGCGCGCGTGGCACCAGAGTTCCCTCGTCGGTGTAGGCGCGGTCCGCGAACGCCTCGGTCACGACCGGCAGTCCGGCCTTCTCCGCCAGGCCGAGCAGCCGGGAGCCGGGCAGGCCGAGCACGGGCCGCGCGCCGCCCGCGAGGAGCACCCCGTCGACCACGGCGGCGGCCTGTTCCTCGTCGTGGACGACGCGGTTGTAGAGCGCGCCGTGCGGCTTCACGTACGACACGCGTGCGCCCGCCGCCTGCGCGAAGACCTCCAAAGCGCCTATCTGGTAGGCGACTTCGGCGGTCAGCTCGTCGGCGGGCACGTCCATGGCCCGGCGCCCGAACCCGGCCAGGTCCCGGTAGGACACCTGCGCGCCGATGCGCACCCCGCGGGCGGCCGCGAGCTCGCACACCCGGCGCATGGTCGCGGCGTCCCCCGCGTGGAAGCCACAGGCCACATTGGCGCTGGTCACGACGGAGAGCAGGCGCTCGTCGTCGGTGAGGCGCCAGCGGCCGAAGCCCTCGCCCAGGTCGGCGTTGAGGTCGATCACTGCTCGGGTCATGGGGGTGCGTACGTCTTTCGTGCTCGGGTTCCGGGGTGTACGGGTCGTGCGGCGGCGCTCAGGTTCCAGGTCTCACGGCAGCAGCTCCTTGCCGCGGGTCTCGGGCAGGCCGAACAGGGCGAGGACCGCGATCCCGTACGCGACCGCGCCGAAGATCAGCGCACCGCCGACGCCCCAGCTCTCCGCGAGGAAGCCCACCAGGGTCGGGAAGGCCGCGCCCACGCCCCGGCCGACGTTGTACGTGAAGCCCTGCCCCGTACCGCGTACCGCCGTCGGATACAGCTCGCTGAGGAACGAACCGAATCCACTGAAGATGGCCGACATACAGAAGCCCAGCGGGAAACTCACCACCAGGAGCAGTCCGTTGGCCCCTTCGGGGAGATACGAGAATGTCAGGATGCAGCCCGCGGAGAGGAACGCGAAGAGCGTGATGTTCTTCTTGCGGCCGAGCACGTCGGTGAGGTGACCGCCGGTCAGATAGCCGAGGAAGGCGCCGGAAATCAGCACGGCCAGATAGCCGCCGGTGCCCACGACGGACAGGCCGCGCTCGGTCTTCAGATACGTCGGCACCCAGGTGGACAGCGTGTAGTAGCCGCCCTGCACACCCGTCGAGAGCAGCGCCGCGTACACCGTGGTGCGCAGCAGGCCCGGCCGCAGGATGGCCACGAACGAGGCGCTCGCCCGCTCGCTTCGGCGCTCCGCGCGCGCGTGCGCGGCCTGCGGGGCGTCGGTGACGTTGCGGCGTACGTAGATGACCAGGAGCGCGGGCAGGGCGCCGGTGAAGAACATCACGCGCCAGGCCAGGTCCGCGTCGAGGAACTGGTAGACCAGCGTGTACGCGACCACCGCGAGGGCCCAGCCGACCGCCCAGGCGCTCTGCACGGCGCCCAGGGTGCGGCCGCGGTGCTTGGCGGTGGCGTACTCCGCGACCAGGATCGCGCCGACCGCCCACTCGCCGCCGAAGCCGAGCCCCTGGAGGGCGCGGAAGACAAGCAGCGTCTCGTAGTTGGGGGCCAGGCCGCACAGGACGGTGAAGACGGCGTACGTGATCACCGTGATCATCAGCGCGGGCACCCGGCCCAGGCGGTCGGCGAGCACCCCGGCGAGCGCGCCGCCGACGGCGGAGACGAGCAGGGTGACCGTGGTGAGCAGTCCGGTCTGGCCGCTGTCCAGGGAGAAGTAGGCCGAGATGGCCACCATGCTCAGGGGCAGCGTGAAGTAGTCGTACGAGTCCAGGGCATAGCCACCGAACGCGCCGCCGAAGGCGCGCCGGCCGCGCGGCCCCAGGGCCTTCAGCCAGCCGAACGGGCCGTTGTCGTCGCGGAGTTCGGCCGGGGCCGGTGGCGCGTCGGTGGCCGTGCGGCGGGGCGGTGGGGTCGTGCTCATCCGGCACCTCGCAGGGGTGGGAGGAGGAGAGGGGTACGTGCCGCCCGTCAACGTAGAGGATTGTTGAACAATCCCTCAATACCCTGGAGAGGATTGTTGAACGAGCCCACAATCCTCATGTTGTTTCGTCCCCGTGGAGTGCGCTTGAATTCGGGTATGACCGACCTGGCGGACCATCGCCCATCCCTGGACCGCACCAGCACCGCGCAGCGGGTCGCGGACGTCCTGCGTGGCCGCATCGCCGAGGGGTACTTCGTGCCCGGCGAGCAGCTCTCCGAGGCGGGGATCGGTGGCGCGCTGAAGGTGTCGCGGAACACCCTGCGGGAGGCGTTCCGGCTGCTCACCCATGAGCGGCTGCTCGTCCATGAGCTCAACCGGGGCGTGTTCGTCCGCAAATTGAATATCGAGGACATCGAGGACATTTATCGCGTACGGCAGCTTGTCGAGTGCGCCGTCGTGCGTGGCCTCGGCGAACCCCCGTACGCCCTCGACGAGGTGGCCCGCGCCGTGGACGCAGGCCGCCGTGCCGCCCACAAGCGGAACTGGAAGGCCGTCGGCACCGCCAACATCCGCTTCCACGCCCAACTGGTCGCCCTCGCGGGCAGCACCCGCACCAACGAGCTGATGCGCAGCGTCCTCGCCGAACTCCGCCTGGCCTTCCACGTAGTGGCCGACCCCCGCATCCTGCACGAGCCGTACGTCGACCGGAACCAGGCGATCCTCGACGCGCTCCTCGACGGGGACCAGGAGCGTGCTGTCCGGCTGCTCGCCGCGTATCTGGAGGACTCCCGGCTTGCCCTGGTCCACGCGTACGCGGTGGCCTCGCAGGACGCGGAGTAGCCCGGGGCGGGATCTGCCCGTTTCGGCCGTTGTCAGTGGCACCGCCTAATCTTTCCGTCGTGACTGCATCTGCCCAGGCCAACACCGCCCCCGGCGCCGGCACCCCCCGGCCCCCGGGCGGCTTCGCGTCCCCGGCCCCGGGCCCGGCCGCCGACGAGGGCCTGGCCCGCCGCCTTCGCGCCCTCGCCTGCACCGCGCCACTGCACGACCTCGACGTACGCAAGGCCAACCTCGCGGGCGAGTACTCGGTGTACGCGATGGCGGAGGTCGCCCTGGCCGCCATCGACCTCGTCACGCTGAACATGGACTTCGACACCGGCGCCGATCCCGACCAGGTCGTGGCCCGCCTGATCCCGCGCGTCGCCGCCCAGGCCCCGCAGCGGCCCGCCGCCGAGCACGAGCGGGTGGCCCGCTGGGTCCTGGAGAACCTGATCAACGTCGGCAGTGTCGACCGTGGCTTCCGCGCGGTGTACGGCACCTTCGGGCCCGACGGCTCCTATGTGCGCCGGGACTACGACTTCAAGCTCATCGAGGAGGTCCCCGCGTACGGCGGCGGGGTCTGCCTGCGCACCACCGACGAGGCGGTCAACGTCCTGGTCGGCGCCCTCGACACCGATGTGACCAGCGCCCAGATCGCCGCTGAGGTCAAGCTGGAGGTGCTGATCAGCCGCGGCCGCCTCGCCGACGCCCAGCTCGCCGCCGAGCAGGCCCGGTACCGCACGGTGCAGTACTCCGAGACCCTCCGCCGAGCCCTGGACGCCACCCGGCGGAACGTACGGGCGGTGGACTGGCTCGAGGCCGTCCCCGACATGATCGCCGAGGCCCTGGAGCACGTCGCCGACCGCTACCGGCACGAGAACGCGATACTGACCAACATCCGCAAGGCCCGGGACGAGGCCGAGACCGGCGCCGACCCGCGCACCGCCGAGCACAAGCGCCGCGCCGCCGAGCTGGTCGACATCGTCAAGGACTGCATCCGGCGCCATACGCAGTTGCAGTCCCGGCTCCTGGAGGCCGGGCCGCTGTTCCGCGCCGAGCAGGACCGGCAGGCGTTCGCGGCGCCCGCCGCGCGTGCGGGGCTCGATGTGTACGGGCAGTTGGTCGCCCCGGTGCTTCCGCTGCCCGTGGAGCAGGCGCTTCGGGTGACCGACGCGTTCTTCGCGCGCGGCACGGGGCTGCGGACGCCGTCTTCGGTACGGGTGGGGGACCTGGTCGACCTGCTGCTCACGCCGCCCGTGGAGCGGGAGCACCTCGGCGCGGAGATGCCGGAGCCCGATCTGATCGCCACGCCGGACGACAGCCGGTTCAGCGAGGAGCAGCTGGGGGCGGCGATGGAACTGCTCGACCTGGAGCATGACGCTCCGCGGCGGTTGTCCGGGCTGCTTGCCGAGGCTCGGCGGCGCGATCCTGAACTGCCCTATCTGGTGGCGCTGTTGGCGGTGCATGCGGCCAGTCCGCCGGTCGGTACCGCGTACCGGCAGGGGGAGCGGAAATTGTTGTTCGCCGTGGATGACGGGGTGCAGCTGGATGATCCCGAGTTCGGTGGGGCCGATCTGATTGTGGGGACCGCCTTGTTGGACGCGGTGGGGATGGCTACGGAGCGGGCGGAGGTGGCCTGATGCGGAGCGCGCCCCGAGACCTCACCGAAGCACGCAGCCCCGATCAAGGAGCAGTACCCGTGACCGACCACCACGCCGACACCCCCGGGTGGAGCGAGCCCGAGGCCCGCCCCGCTCCGGCAGCCGTCACCCCGGCCGACGCCGCCGATGCCGCGCGGCTCGTGTCGTTCGGGCTTCAGCCCAAGCTGCAGCCCGCGCGGGACGCGGAGTACACCGAGCTGCTGCGGCGGTACCGGGAGGATCCGGCGTTCGCGCGGCTCGCCGATGCCGTTGCCACCGGGCTCGGGCTTGTCGTGCTCGAGGTGTCGCCGCGGGCCGGGATGGCCGTGACCGCCGCCGAGGACTCCGTGTTCGCCGTCCGTATGGGCGACTACGCGCGGCGGGCCTCCTCCGATGCGGGGGACCGGTTTCTGCACGGCCTCGCCCATCTCGCCGTCGCCGCGCTGGCGTTCCCGCGGCCCGAGGACCTGGCCGATGACGGGTACATCGGGCGGCTCTCCGTGAACGGTGTCGACGCGTTCGTACGCCAGGCCTGTCGTCGTCTGGAGGAGCGCGCCGAGGAGCAGGGGGAGAACACCGACCCCGCGACCGATGCCCCCGGGCTCGAAGCGGCCTGGCGGATCTGGGCGCGGCGCAGCGCCACCGGGGCCACCAAGGACGCGCGCAGGCTCGCCGGTTCCACCACCGGCATCGTCGCCAAGGCGGTCGCCTTCCTGACCGACTCCGGCTTCCTGCAGCGCACCGGCGACGACGCCGGGGGTACGTACCGCACCACCGCCCGGTACCAGCTCCAGGTCCGTGACATGGCGGGCAGCGCCGCCATGGCCGAGCTGCTCGAACTCGGCGTGGTGCCCGTGACCGACGGCTCCGCCAGTCTGCTCCCGGCCCCCGAGGGCGAGGATCTGGAGCTGGTCGCCGGGGCCGGGCTGCCGTTCCACGCCGAGGAACGCACCTGATGTCCGGGTAACGCCGCCCGCCGCCCCTGTCGCCTCACCACGCCTTACGACGAGAGTCCGCCGCCATGTACGAGCTGTCCCGGGTCCGCCTCTACTCCATTGGTCCTGCCGGTGCGCGCTATGCCGACACCGTGCTCGACCTGCGCGGAGTGGGCGAGGCCGTGCCCGAACCCGCCCCCACCCAGGCGGAGTTCTTCGAGGAGGAGCCCACCGGTCCGCCGCGCCGCCCCGCGCCCGCCGGAGTGCTCTTCCTGGAGAACGGCGGCGGCAAGTCCGTACTGCTCAAGCTGATCTTCTCGGTGATGCTGCCCGGCCACCGGAACACCCTGGGCGGCGCCAGCTCCGGCGTACTGCGGAAGTTCCTGCTCGCCGACGACTGCGGGCACGTCGCCCTGGAGTGGCAGCACACCCAGACCGGCGAGTGCGTGGTCGTCGGCAAGGTCAGCGAGTGGCGCGGGCGGCAGGTCTCCAACGACCCGCGGAAGTTCGCCGAGAGCTGGTACTCGTTCCGGCCCGGGCCCGGGCTCAGCCTGGACAGCCTGCCCGTCGCCGAGTCCACGGCGGTACGGCCGATCGCCGAGGGCGCCTCCGGGGCGCAGGGGCGGCGCCGCACCATGAAGGGCTTCCGGGACGCGATGGTCGAGGCCGGCAAGGCGTACCCCCACCTCGAAGTGCACTGGGAGGAGATCCACGACCGCTGGAACGAGCACCTGGGCGACCTCGGCCTCGACCCCGAACTCTTCCGCTACCAGCGGGAGATGAACGCCGACGAGGGCGAGGCGGCCGGGCTCTTCGCGGTCAAGAAGGACTCCGACTTCACCGATCTGCTGCTGCGCGCCGTCACCGACACCCGGGACACCGACGGCCTCGCCGACCTGGTCAGCGGCTTCGGGAACAAGCTGGGGCGGCGCGCCGAGCTCATCGCCGAACGCGACTTCACCGCGGGCTCCGTCGACCTGCTCGGCCGGATCGTCGAGGCCACCGGGACCCGGGCACGCGCGCGTGACGTGCACGCGGGCGCCGAGCGCCGCACCCGCACCCTGGCCCGCCGCCTCTCCGCCCGCGCCGCCCAGGAGCGCGGCCGCGCCGCCGACCTCTCCCAGGAGGTCACCGCCGCCGCGCACACCGTCACCGCGGCCGAGGACGCCCGCGGCCGCAGCGCCCTGATCGCCGCCGAACTCGCCTACCGGCACGCCTCGTTGGCGCTGTCCGCCGCCGAGAAGGCCGCGGCCGCGCAGAAGCGCGAGCTGGCCGACGCGCGCACCCTGCACTCCGCCTGGCAGGCCGCCGAGGCGGTGCTCCGGCACCGCGCCGCCGCCGACCGCTCCGCGCGCGTGGCCGCCGCGATCCGGGAGGCCGAGCGGGACGCGGCGCCCGCGCTCGCCGCCCGCGCGAAGGCCGCCGCCGACCTGGTGCGCGCGCTGCACGCCGCCGCCGAGGACGGCGAGCGGCTCGCCAACGAGGAGGAGGAGCGCTCCGCCGCCCTCCAGGAGGTGGGCGAGGTCGCGCACCGCGACGCCACCGCCGCCGCCACCGACGCGCAGCGCGCCCGCAGCGAGGCCGAGCACCTGCGCCAGCGGCTCGCCGAGGTGGAGCAGGAGACCGCCGAGGCCGTCCGCGCGGGCTGGCTGGACGACGCGGCGCCGGACGCCGATCCGGCCCGCGCGGCGCTCGCCGCCAGCGACGCCGAGAAGACCGCGGTCGCCGCCTGGGACGAGGCCCGGGAGGTCGCACGGACCGCCACCGAGCGCGCCAAGGAGGCCGCCGCGGCCCAGTCCCGCGCCGAACTCACCGCCGCCCGCGCCGCGGACGCCGCGGACGCCGCCGAGCAGGCCCACGACGCGGAGCGCCGCGCGGCCGACGCCCTTGCGGGCGAGGAGCGCCTTGCGGAGCTGCTCGGGCTGCCGGGCGCGGTGGATCCGGTGGGCCCCCAGGGACGCAGTGCTGTTCCGCAGCCGCGGACCGCGGGGCCCGACGAGGCCGGAGCCTCCGATTCCACCACGCCGCCCGACGCCGCCGAGCCCACGGGCACCACGGACACCCCGGGCCGTCCGCTCACCGCAGCGGAGCTGGACCGCTTCGCCGACGACCTGAAGGACCTCCTGGACCAGGGCGTGGCCGCCGCCGAGCGGCAGCTCTTCGAGCTGCGCACCGCCGCCGCTGACGACTCCCGCATCCTCGGCGCCCTCGGCGACGGCGGCCTGCTGCCCCCGGGCCCGGACGTCCTCGCCACCGTCGAATACCTGGGTGAGCACGGCATCCCCGCGCTGCCCGGCTGGCGCTACCTCGCCCAGGCCGTCGACCCGGCCGACCACGCGCGCGTGCTCGCCGCCCGCCCCGAGCTGGTCGACGGCGTGGTCATCACCGACCCCGAGACACACGCCCGGGCCCGCGAAGCCCTCGGCGCCGCCGCCCTGTTGCCCCGCTCCGCCGTCGCCGTCGGCACCGCCGCCGCACTCGTCGCGCCCGTCCCGGACCAGGGCGCGGACGCGGCGAACGGCGCCGTTTTTCTCGTACCGCCGAACCCGGCCATGCACGACGAGCACGCCGCCGACGAGGAGCGGCAGGCGCTGCGGGACCGCGCCGCCCGCCGGGACGAGGAGATCCGCGCGCTCGCCGCCCGGCTCGGCAAGGACCGGGAGCTGGCGGCCCGGCTCGCCTCCTGGCGCTCCGGCTGCCCGGCGGGCCGCCTCGCCGAGCTGGCCGAAGCGGCCCGCACGGCCCGGGAGTTCGCCGAGGAGGCCGAGGCGGAGCTGGCCGAGGCCCGCACGGCGCGCGCCGAGGCCGACGAGGCCGCCGCCGACGCCGTCCGGGTCAGGGACGAGCGGCAGGAGGCCGCCCAGCGCGCGCGGCGCGCCGCCGACGCCCTCGCGGGCCTGGCGTTCCGGCTGCGTGAACGGGCCGGTTGGCAGGCCCGCCTCCGTGAACTCGCCGACGAGGCGGCCGAGTCGGAGGCCAAGGCCCAGCTCTGCCTGGAGCGCGCCCGCGCCGCCGACGAGGACCGCCGCGCCGCCCAGCGTGCCGCCGACGACGCCCACCGCACCGCCCGCACCCTGCGCGCCGAGCGCGCCGACATCGCGGGCGCCCCCGAGGACGTATCCCTCGAGGCAGAGCCGCCCAAGGCGCCGCTCGCCGCGCTGCGCGAGGCCTACCGCGCGGCGTCCCAGCTGTACGAGAAGGTCGGCGTCGGCGCCGACCTGCGGGCCGAACAGGCCCGCGCCGAGGGCGACGAGTCCGCCGCGCTCGCCGAACTCGACCGGCTCAGCAACAAGGTGCGCACCCGCGCCGCCCAGCTCCTCGAGGGCACCGACGGCGCCGACGGGCCGTCCCGGCAGGCCGCGGCCGCCCGCGCCGAGTCTCTCGTACAGACCCTGGAGACCCGCGCGTCCAGTGCGAGCGAGCAGCTCGGCCGCCTGCGCGGCGAGGCCGAACGCCTCGCGCCCGAGGACGGATCGGCCCACACCGAGCTGCCCGACGACCTGGTGCCGACCGACGCCGAGCACGCCCAGGCGCTTCTGCGTACCGCCACCGCCGAGCTCAACTTCCGTACGGAAGCGCTCACTCAGGCCCGTGACGCGCACGCCGAGCTGCTTCAGGCGCACCGCGCGGCCGAGGACGGCGCGAGCGGCTTCGACGAGACGGCCGCCCTGCTCAGGGACCTCCTCAGGGATCACCACGAGGACGAGGCGGCGGCCGAGGAGCCCGAGCCGTATCCGGGCAGCCCGGAGGAGGCGCGGCAGGCCGCCGCCGAGGCCCGCCGCTCGCTGCGCGGCTGCGCCGCCGACCTGTCCGCCGCCGAGGCCGCCGTGCGCGAGGCGAGCGACGTGCTCGTACGCCATGCCAACTCCACCCGGTACGAGCAGGTACGCACCCCCGCGCGGCAGCAGATCCGCGAGCTGCCCGCCTCCGCGCTGCCCGAGCACGCCGCCAAGTGGGCCGAGGCCTTCGCGCCCCGACTGCGGGTACTCACGGACGAGTTGGAGCAGCTGGAGCGCAACCGGGACTCGATCGTGGACCGGCTGCGCGGCCTGGTCGAGTCCGCGCTCGCCACGCTGCGCTCCGCACAGCGTCTGTCCCGCCTCCCCGAAGGACTCGGCGAGTGGTCGGGCCAGGAGTTCCTGCGCATCCGCTTCGACGAACCGGACCAGGCGACGCTCATCGAGCGGCTCGGCGAGGTCATCGACGACGCCACCCGCGCGGCCGTGAAGAAGAACTCCGATCTGCGGCGCGACGGAATGTCCCTGCTGCTCAGGGGAGTTCAGGCCGCCATCGAACCGCGCGGCGTGGCCGTGGAGATCCTCAAGCCGGACGCCGTGCTGCGCGCCGAGCGCGTGCCCGTCGGGCAGATGGGCGATGTGTTCTCCGGCGGCCAGCTGCTCACCGCGGCCATCGCCCTGTACTGCACGATGGCCGCGCTGCGCTCGAACGACCGGGGCCGGGACAAGCACCGGCACGCGGGCACCCTGTTCCTGGACAACCCGATCGGCCGCGCCAACGCCACGTACCTCTTGGAGCTGCAGCGCGCCGTCGCCGACGCGCTCGGCGTCCAACTCCTCTACACCACCGGCCTGTTCGACACCACGGCGCTCGCGGAGTTCCCGCTGGTGATCCGGCTGCGGAACGACGCGGACCTGCGGGCGGGCCTGAAGTACATCAGCGTGGAGGAACACCTGCGCCCGGGCCTGCCGCAGCAGGACCCGGACGGCGAGACGGTACACGGCGAGATCACGGCGACCCGGATGTACAAGCGCCCGGCGGCGACCGCTACGACGTGACCACCTCGCTCATCACAGGACCTCCCTCATCACAGCACCACCACCGAGCGCAGCACCTCGGAGCGTTGCATCTTGGCGAAGGCGTCCTCCACGCCGTCGAGCCCGATCGTCTCGCTGATGAAGGCGCCGAGCTCGAGGCGGCCGCTGAGGTACTGGTCGATGAGCATCGGGAAGTCCCGGGACGGCAGACAGTCCCCGTACCAGGACGACTTGATGGCGCCGCCGCGCGAGAAGGCGTCGATCAGGGGGATCTCGAGCTTCGCGTCCGGGTCCGGTACGCCGACCTGGACGAGGGTGCCCGCGTGGTCGCGCATGTAGAAGGCCTGGAGATACGTCTCCGGGCGGCCGACCGCGTCGATGGCGATGTCGACCCCGAAGCCGCCGGTCAGCTCGCGCACCGCCGCGACGGGGTCGGTGCCGCGGGAGTTGACGGTGTGCGTGGCGCCGAACCGTTCCGCCCCGTCGAGCTTGGCGTCGTCGATGTCGACGGCGATCACCCGGCGGGCACCGGCGAGCGAGGCCCCGGCGATCGCCGCGTTGCCGACGCCGCCGCAGCCGATCACGGCCACCGTGTCGCCCTGGCCGACGCCGCCGGTGTGCACGGCCGCGCCGTACCCGGCCATCACGCCGCAGCCGACCAGACCGGCCGCCTGGGGGCGCGCTGCCGGGTCGACCTTGACCGCCTGACCGGCGGCGACCAGGGTCTTCTCGGCGAAGGCGCCGATGCCGAGCGCGGGTGACAGCGGCGTGCCGTCGAGCAGTGTCATGGGCTGCCGGGCGTTCTGCGAGTCGAAGCAGTACCAGGGGCGGCCGCGGCGGCAGGAGCGGCACGCGCCGCACGGGGCGCGCCAGGCGAGCACCACGTAGTCGCCCGGGGCGAGTTGGGAGACGCCGGGCCCGACCGCGTCGATGGTGCCCGCCGCCTCATGCCCGAGCAGGAACGGGAAGTCGTCGTTGATCGCGCCCTCCCGGTAGTGCAGGTCGGTGTGGCACACCCCGCAGGCCTGCACGTCGACGAGCACCTCACCGGGCCCCGGATCCGGCACGGCGATCGTCTGCACCTCGACGGGTGCGCCCTTCTTGACGGCGACGACTGCCCGGACCTCGTGCGACACCACCCTCACCCCCTTCGTTGTCGCGCTCTGCACGTTGTGTTGCGTGATGAGAGACATAGTGGGAACGGCATCGAGAGGCCGTCAAGGGGGTCGAGTTAACGCGGGAAAATCCATGGAGCGGTGGCGAAACGACTCGGACGCACGGGGCCCGGCGCGGGCCGGGAGTGGCGGGGCGGCGCCGGGGGAGGGGCTGTCTTGCCTGGTCCGCGCAGACGAGAGCGGGGCCGGTCGCTGCTCGGCCCCGCTCTCGTACGTACGTCGTCCCAGGTGTCCGTCAGAAGCCGTAGCCCATCCGGCGCGACAGGTCGCCGGCGACCACGACCGCGCGCTTGGCCAGCTCGCCGAGCCGGTCCTCGGTGAGCCGGTAGACCGGTCCGGAGACGCTGATCGCGCCGATCACCTTGCCGTCGTGGGCCCACACCGGCGCCGCCACGGCCGTCAGGCCGACCTCCAACTCCTCCATGGCGAGGGCGAATCCCTGCTCGACCACGGCCTCGAGCTCGGTACGCAGGACCGCCGTGCCGGTCACGGTGCGCTCGGTGAACCGGGGCAGCGTCCGGGCTATCAGGCCCTCGCGCAGCGCGGGCGGGAGGTGTGCGAGCAGCACCTTGCCGCTGGAGGTGGCGTGCAGCGGGGTGCGGCGGCCGAGCCAGTTCTGCGCGGTGACGGAGGCCGAGCCGCGGGCCTGCATGACGTTGACCGCGGCGTCGTCGTCGAGCACCGCGATGTTGACCGTCTCGCCCAGCTCGTCGGCGAGTTCGCGGCAGACCGGGGCGCCCTCCTGGGAGATGTCCAGACGCACCGCGGCCGCCCCGGCCAGGCGAAGCACGCCCGCCCCGAGGTAGTACTTGCCGCGGTCCGCGGACTGGGTCACGAGCCCTCGGTTCTCAAGCACGCCTAGCAGCCGGAAGGCCGTGGAGCGGTGCACGCCGAGCGTGTCCGCGAGCTCCGCGGCCCCGGCCTCGCCATGCTCGGCGAGCAGCTCGAGGACGCTGACCGCCCGGTCCACGGACTGCACGGCACTGGCCGCGGCTCCCGTGGTCTTGCCCTGCTTGCCGGACGGGGGCTTCTTGGTGGGCTTGGTCCCGTCGCTGGTTCGTGGCTTCTTTGTGGGCTTGGTCTCGTCGCTGGTTCGTGGCTTCTTCTGTTGCCTTTCGTTCTTCCTGTTTTCGCTGGTCATGGCCTCTTCCTGGTCGCGCCTCATGGCTCGGCTCCCACCCCTGGCAGCCCGGTTCACGCCGCATCCGCGGGAAGAGCTTGACGTGGCTCGCTTCCCGCCCTGATTCTGTTGCGCAGAGCACGCGTGCGCGCGTCATACGCAACAAGGTGTTACCGAACAGTCGTAGTTCCGTGTCCGGGCAGACGGCCGGGCAATCGCTCGGATCATCCGCTCGTGCCGCCGCTCCGAGTCCCGCCCGCCATCCGACGTGCCATCCAAGTCGCGCACCCACAGGGGGATTCCGTGATGTTCGCTTGCCGCCTCGAAGACCTCCCCGCCGGCGAATCCGTCCGCCTCGACACCACCCCGCCCATCGCCGTCTTCAACGCCGACGGCGAGCTCTACGCCATCGACGACACCTGCAGCCACCAGGACGCCTCGCTCTCCGAGGGATGGCTGGAGGGCTGTCAGGTCGAATGCCCGCTGCACGCCGCGTCATTCGACCTGCGCACCGGGGAGCCGACCTGCCTGCCCGCGCGCCGCCCGGTGCGCACCCACGCGGTGACGGTGGCCGACGGCATGGTGTACGTCCACCAGAACGTGACCACGGCGCCGGTCCCCGCCTCCGTGGGCGCCGTGGCCGAAGAGGGCAACGCCGCCTGACTCCGCTAGGGCCCGCGGGCCCGCGAAGATCGAGGAGACGGGCCCTAGGCCTCCGAAAGCCCGCCGTGTCCCACCGCGGCCCCGCCGGTACTGCCAGGAGGCCGACCGCGGGCCGCCGCCCGGGCGGCGCGGCGGGCGCGGCGGCGTTCGCGGCGGAGACGGCGGGCTGTGCTGCGGGGCGTCGAGATCACGCCGTGGCGCTGGTTCCACACCTGCCGGGTCACCCATACGTCGAGCACCGCCCATGTGGCGAACACCGTGCCCGTCACGCTGCCGACCACCATCGGGAAGGCCAGCCAGGATCCGGCGAGGGAGCACAGAAACGCGATCACGCCCTGTATCAACGTCAGGGCCGTGATGATCACCGCGCGGACCGCCGCCGTCCGCACCGGATCCGGCAGCCGCTTCCGGCCCACCGGCTCCTCCACCCAGAGCGGTCGCCGCCCGCCCTCCGGGTCGCGCCCCCGCGGCGTCCCCCGCTCCACCGAACCCGTCACACTCTTCTCCCCATCACCGCGCAGCCGTACATCCGGAGCCCTCCCGTCCGGCAGCTCCCGCCCGACTCCTGAGTGACTGCCCGTCTTGCGCCGAAATACTCCGCCCTGTCCGACCCTTCGTCCGCACCAGGGAATCCCCAATTCCGCTCTGTTGGCCGCAGCTGGCGTTTTCCGTACCGACTCTCCGTACTCAACTCTCTGTGCCGAAACTCAACTCTCCGTGCCGATCTCGCGCCGACCTTCATACCAACTCGCCGAACTTCCTTACCTGCACGACGAATGGCGCCCCGCGAAGATTCCCGTTACTAATCAGTACGTCGAAACATTCCGGCCAACCAGCCTCTCCGTATGGCGAGATGCACACCCACGGCCATGGCTCCGCGACGGGTGGTCATCTCCCGGTAAGAGGGGACAACTCGGGGCGCCCCGCGCGCGTACGGGCAAAAATGCGGCCGGAGGTAACTGGACGTGTCTTCGAGTTGGTCATCCGGCAGTAGTAGGCTCGCGCCGTTTAAAGCCGTAAGTGCCCCCCGGAATCGGGGGTTGAGCTGGGGGAGGCCATGCGCTTTCGCGGGAAGTCCATCCGCCGGAAGATCGTGGCGTTGCTACTCGTGCCGCTGATTGCCCTCACCGCAATCTGGGGCTTCGCCACCGCCCTCACCTGGCGCGAGGCCGCTCAACTCCTCGATGTGAGCCATGTCGGGGAGGAAGTCGGCTCCCCCGTCGAGCGCGCCGTACGGGTCATTCAGGCCGAGCGCCGCCAGACCCTGGTCTATCTGGCCGATCCGCGTGCCTCCGACGCTCTCCCCGAACTCCGCCGCACGCGCGAGGCCACCGACGCCATGGTGGCGAAGGTCCGCAAGAACGCCGAAGACCCGGATGTCCAGGACAAGTTGGTCGATGACTCCGAGCACCGGCTCGCCTCCATCCTGGAGGCATTCGAGGGCATCGACGCGCTGCGCCGCACCGTCGAGGACGGCCCGATCAGCGCACAGCAGGCGCTGAAGTCGTACAACGACCTGGTCGACCCCTGCTACAGCTTTCTCCTGACCCTGCACGGCCTCGACGACCCGGAGCTCGACCGGCAGGCCCGGGCCCTCGTCGGACTGGCCCGCTCCCGCGAACTCCTCGCCCGCGAGGACGCGTTGCTCGGCGCCGCCCTCGTCGCGGACCGCCTGGACCGGACCCAACTGCGGCAGTTCTCCGACCTCGTGGCCCAGCGCGAGCTGCGCAACCAGATCGCCCTCGAGGTGCTGCCCGCCGACGAGCGCGCCCGCTTCGAGCGCTACTGGAAGAGCCCCGCCACCACCCCCTTGCACGAGCTGGAGAAGGCCGTCCTCAAGGCCGAACCCGGCGAACCGCGCGGCCTCACGGCGGAGAGCTGGGACAAGGCCGCGGGCAAGGTCCTAGACGACCTCGCCGAGCGCAACAGCGCCGCGGGCGACCGCTACCAGGAGCGGGTCATGCCCGAGGCCTTCGGCGTGCTCGCCCGGGCCGGCGTGGTCGGCGGCCTCGGCCTGATCGCGCTGCTCTTCTCGGTGTTCCTCTCCGTACGCATCGGCCGCGGCCTCGTCCGCGACCTGACCCGGCTCCGCAAGGACGCCCACGAGGTCTCCGGGGTCCGGCTGCCCAGCGTGATGCGCAGGCTCGCCGCGGGCGAACAGGTCGACGTGGAGACCGAGGCGCCCCGACTCGAATACGAGAAGGACGAGTTGGGCCAGGTCGGCCACGCCCTGAACACCCTTCAGCGGGCCGCCGTCGAGGCCGCCGTCAAGCAGGCCGACATGCGCCGCGGCGTCTCCGAGGTGTTCGTGAACCTCGCCCGGCGCAGCCAGGTCCTGCTGCACAAGCAGCTCACCCTGCTCGACACCATGGAGCGGCGCACCGACGACACCGAGGAACTGGGCGACCTCTTCCGGCTCGACCACCTCACCACCCGCATGCGGCGGCACGCCGAGGGCCTCGTGATCCTCTCCGGGGCCGCCCCGTCCCGGCAGTGGCGCAAGCCCGTCCAGCTGATGGACGTGGTGCGCGCGGCGGTCGCCGAGGTCGAGGACTACGAGCGGATCGAGGTACGCCGCCTCGCCCGGGTCGCCGTGACCGGACCGGCCGTCGCCGACCTCACCCACCTCACCGCCGAACTCCTGGAGAACGCCACGGTGTTCTCGCCCCCGCACACCGCGGTGCAGGTGCACGGCGAGCGGGTCGCCAACGGCTTCACCCTGGAGATCCACGACCGCGGCCTCGGCATGACGCCCGACGCGCTTCTTGAAGCCAATCTGCGCCTCGCGGAGACCCCCGAGTTCGAGCTCTCCGACACCGACCGGCTCGGCCTGTTCGTGGTCAGCCGCCTCGCGCAGCGGCAGAACGTGCGCGTTTCCCTCCAGCCTTCGCCGTACGGCGGTACGACGGCCGTGGTCTTCATCCCGGACGCCCTGCTCACCGACCCGCCGGACTCCGACTCCGTGGGCGGCGCGGGCATCCGCCTGGACCGCGCCCGCGGCTCCGCGCGGCAGGACGGCAACGGCACGTCCGACCAGCGCGGCGGCCCGCTCTCCCGTACGCCCCTGGTGCTGCCGGGAATCTCGCCGTCCGTCTTCGACGGCCCGGTCGAGCTGGAGGCACCGGTCGGCGCCACCGGACGTGGCCGCGGCCTGGGGCTCGGCCTCGGCGACTCCGCGCGGGACACGGGGGAGCTCGGCGTGGTCGACGGCATCGGCGCCGCGGGCGAGCTGGGTGACCTGGGCGAGCTTGGCGACCTCGAAGACATCGAGGACGACGACAGCGAGCGCGGTGGCCTGTTCCGGCCGCGCCGCCGCCCGGCCCCGGACGGCCGCACCGCCGAGTACCAGCAGGCCCGGGACAGGGACGCCAGGGACGGCTCCGGCGGCAGCTCCCGCCCCGGTGGCGGCGGCCCGGTGCCGCTGCCGCGCCGCCGCACCCCGAAGCTGGTCAGCTCGCACGGCCGCCCCGTGACCGGCACCGACCGGCCCCGCCCGAGTGCGCCGTCCCGCACCGCCGAGCGCCCCGCACCGCCGGCCGACGGTCCCGACCCGACCGCCCCGGCCCCCGACCCGGCGCCGGACGACCCCACCGTGGCCCTGCCCCGCCGCGTCCGGCAGGCCTCCCTGGCCCCGCAGTTGAAGGAGAGCCAGGGCCCCGAGCCCGTACGCGAAGAGGACACGGGCGAGCGGGACGCCGAGCAGGTCCGCAGCCGGATGGCCTCCCTTCAGCGCGGCTGGCAGCGCGGCCGCCGCGAGAACGGGGAGCCCGAGTCGGGACGGCCGACGGAGCCGCGGGCGTCGGACTCGGCGGGCGCCGACGCCGACGACGTACGAGAAGCCGACGACGAACGTGACGACGTACGTAAAGACCCGCAAGACCCGCAAGACCCGCAAGACCCGCAAGACCCGCAAGACCCGCAAGACCCGCAAGACCCGCAAGACCCGCGCGTCGACGCCGACATACGCGACCTGCCGCGACCGGACGCCGCGTCGCCCGCCCCGAACGCCACACCCCGACCACACCGCACAAGCACCACACCCGAGGGGGACGGTCTATGACCGCACCGAAGACCGCCACAGGAACCGGAAGCCGGGTCTCGGGCGAGCTGAACTGGCTGCTCGACGAGCTGGTCGCGCGCGTGGGGAGCATCCGCAAGGCGGTGGTGCTCTCCGGGGACGGCCTGCCCACCGGCGTCTCGGCCGACCTGACCCGCGAGGACGGCGAGCACCTGGCGGCCGTCGCCTCCGGGTTCCACAGCCTGGCCAAGGGCGTCGGGCGGCACTTCGACGCGGGCCGGGTCCGGCAGACCGTGGTCGAACTGGACGATGCCTTCCTGTTCGTCACGGCCGCGGGCGACGGCAGCTGCCTCGCGGTGCTCGCGGACGCGGACTCCGACGTGGGCCTGGTGGCGTACGAGATGACGCTCCTGGTGAAGCGGGTGGGCGTACATCTGGGCACCGCGCCGCGTACCGATCTGCCCGCCGGTGGGTAGTGGAATGGCATGACCATCCACGGGAACGACGGTCACGGGGCGCGCCACTGGTTCGACGACGACGCGGGCCCTGTGGTGCGTCCGTACGCCATGACGCGCGGCCGTACGAGCAGCGCGGGCCAGCACCGCCTCGACCTGATCGCCGTAGTGGTCGCGGAGGCCCGCGCGGACGACCCGGAGGCGGACCAGAGCCTCGCGCCCGAGCACGTCGACATCGTCGAACTGTGCCGCGCGGCCCCGCAGTCCGTGGCCGAGCTGGCCTCCGAGCTCGACCTGCCGATCGGCGTGGTCCGGGTCCTGGTCGGCGACCTGGTCGCCCAGGAGTTGGTACACGTCACCCGGCCCGTCCCTCCGGCCGAGCTGCCGGACGAGAGCATCCTGCGGGACGTGATCAACGGCCTGCGCGCGCTATAGGGGCCAAATCAAGCCCGTCCGCAACCACCAGCCCGTCCGGCGTTTGAGGACGAGCGCGTTGAGCGCGACAAGGGGGTCTGGGGGCGGAGCCCCCAGTTTCGGGAAGGGGCGGGACAGGGGAAAGAAACCCCGGACACCCCCCGGGCCGAGGCAGGAGACCCCGTGACAGCACCCGAACCGAGCAGCGCCGCAGGCCCCGGCTGGCAGTTCTGGGTCGACCGAGGCGGCACCTTCACGGACGTGGTGGCCCGCCGCCCCGACGGCCGTCTGCTCACCCACAAGCTGCTCTCCGAGAACCCGGCCCGCTACCGCGACCCCGCGGTGGCGGGCATGCGCGCACTCCTGGACGTACCGCCCGATGAGGCCCGGATCGACGCCGTCCGGATGGGCACCACGGTCGCCACCAACGCCCTCCTCGAGCGCACCGGCGAGCGCACCGCCCTCGTCGTCACCAAGGGCTTCCGGGACGCCCTGCGGATCGCGTACCAGAACCGCCCGCAGATCTTCGCCCGCGAGATCGCGCTGCCCGGCCTCCTGCACGAGCGGGTCGTCGAGGTGGACGAGCGGATCCTCGCGGACGGCACCGTGCTCACACCGCCCGATCTCGACGCGCTCGCCCCGGAGTTGCGGCGGCTCTACGACGACGGCATCCGGGCGCTCGCCGTCGTCTGCATGCACAGCCATCTGCACCCCGCGCACGAAGAGGCCATCGGGCGGCTCGCGGAGCGCGTCGGGTTTCCGCAGATCTCGCTCTCCTCCGAGGTCAGCCCGCTGATGAAGCTGGTGCCGCGCGGTGACACGGCGGTCGTGGACGCCTATCTCTCGCCGGTCCTCAGGCGCTATGTCGAGCAGGTCGCGGAGCAACTCCGGGGCGTACGCCTGATGTTCATGCAGTCCAATGGCGGGCTCGCCGAGGCCGGGCAGTTCCGCGGCAAGGACGCCATCCTGTCCGGGCCCGCGGGCGGCATCGTCGGCATGGCCCGGATGTCCCAGCGGGCCGGGTTCGACCACGTCATCGGCTTCGACATGGGCGGCACGTCGACGGACGTCTCGCACTTCGCGGGCGCGTACGAGCGCGTCTTCACCACCCAGATCGCCGGGGTCCGCCTGCGCGCCCCGATGCTGGACATCCACACGGTCGCCGCGGGCGGCGGCTCGATCCTGCACTTCGACGGCAGCCGCTACCGGGTCGGGCCCGACTCGGCGGGCGCCGAGCCCGGACCCGCCTGCTACCGCGGTGGCGGCCCACTGGCCCTCACGGACGCCAACGTGATGCTCGGCCGCATCCAACCCGACCACTTCCCACATGTGTTCGGCCCCGACGGCGACCAGCCGCTCGATGCCGACCTGGTCCGGGAGCGGTTCACCGCGCTCGCCGCCGAGATCCGCGAGCGGACCGGCGACGACCGCACCCCGGAGCAGGTCGCGGAGGGCTATCTGCAAATCGCCGTCGCGAATATCGCCGCCGCGATCAAAAGGATCTCGGTACAGAAGGGGCACGACGTCACCCGGTACGCCCTGACCACCTTCGGCGGCGCCGGCGGCCAGCACGCCTGCGCGGTCGCCGACTCGCTCGGCATCCGCACCGTCCTCGTACCGCCCATGGCCGGTGTCCTGTCCGCCCTCGGCATCGGACTCGCCGATACGACGGCGATGCGCGAGCAGTCCGTCGAGGCCCCGCTCGAAGACGCCGCCATGCCCCGGGTCCGGGAGACCGCCGACGCCCTGGAGAAGGCCGCCCGCGCCGAACTCCGCGCCGAGGACGTGCCCGAGGGCCGTATCCGTACCGCCCGCCGCGCCCAGCTCCGCTACGACGGCACCGACACCACGCTCACCGTCGACCTCACCGACCCGAAGACGATGACGGCCGCCTTCGAGGACCGGCACCGCGCCACGTACTCCTTCACGCTCGACCGCCCGGTCATCGTCGAGGCCCTCTCCGTAGAGGCGACCGGCGTCACCGAGCCGCCGGACCTCTCCGGCCTTGCCGAGGCACGCGCGCGTGGCGACGGCGGACCGGCCACCGCGACCCTGCACACGGGCGGCGAAAGTCGGGACGTCCTTCTGTACCGGCGATCGGAGCTGCCCCCGGGGGAGCGGGTGACCGGCCCCGCGATCGTCACGGAAGCAAACGCCACCACGGTCGTCGACGAGGGCTGGAGCGCGGCCCTCGACGACGAGGGCCACCTGGTCATGGAACGGGTGGCCGCGCAGGCGGGCCCGGAAGCGGGCACGGCCGCGGACCCCGTGCTCCTCGAGGTGTTCAACAACCTCTTCATGTCCATTGCCGAGCAGATGGGCGCCCGCCTGGAGTCCACCGCCCAGTCCGTCAACATCAAGGAGCGCCTGGACTTCTCCTGCGCCCTCTTCGACCCGGACGGCAACCTGGTCGCCAACGCCCCGCACATCCCCGTCCACCTCGGCTCGATGGGCACCAGCGTCAAGGAGGTCATCCGGCGCCGCCGCCCCTCCATGCGCCCCGGCGACGCGTACGCGGTCAACGACCCGTACCACGGCGGCACTCACCTGCCCGATGTCACCGTCATCACCCCGGTCTTCGACACCGAAGGCGCCGAGGGCGCCGAGGGCGCAGACATCCTGTTCTACGTCGCCTCGCGCGGCCACCACGCGGAGATCGGCGGCATCGCACCCGGCTCCATGCCCGCGAACAGCCGCCGGATCGAGGAGGAGGGCGTCCTCTTCGACAACTGGCTGCTCGCCGAGAACGGACGCTTCCGCGAGGACGAGACGTACCGTCTCCTCACCGAGTCGCCCTACCCTTCCCGTAACCCCGCCACCAACCTCGCCGACTTCCGCGCCCAGATCGCCGCCAACGCCAAGGGCGTCGAGGAGGTCGGCAAGATGATCGACGACTTCGGCCTGGACGTCGTGCAGGCCTATATGCGGCACGTCCAGGACAACGCGGAGGACGCGGTCCGCCGCGTCATCGACGCCTTGGACAACGGCAGTTACGCCTACGAGACGGACTCCGGAGCCGTCATCCGCGTCCAGGTCACCGTGGACCGCGCGAACCGCTCCGCGACGGTCGACTTCACCGGCACGTCCGACCAGCTGCCCGGCAACTTCAACGCCCCGTACGCCGTGGTCAACGCCGCCGTCCTGTACGTCTTCCGCACCCTCGTCGCCGACGACATCCCGCTCAACGACGGCTGCCTGCGCCCCCTGAAGATCGTCGTGCCGCGCGGCTCGATGCTGTCGCCCGAACCCCCGGCCGCCGTGGTCGCGGGCAACGTGGAGACATCGCAGGCCATCACCGGCGCCCTCTACGCCGCGCTCGGCGTCCAGGCGGAGGGCTCCGGCACCATGAACAACGTCACCTTCGGCAACGACCGCTACCAGTACTACGAGACGGTGGCCTCCGGCTCCGGCGCGGGTGACGGCTTCGACGGGGCGCCCGTGGTGCAGACCCATATGACCAACTCCCGCCTCACCGACCCGGAGGTCCTGGAGTGGCGGCTGCCGGTCCTCCTGGAGGAGTTCGCGGTACGCGAGGGCAGCGGCGGCCGGGGCCGCTGGCGCGGCGGTGACGGCGCGATCCGGCGCATCCGCTTCCGGGAGGCGATGACGGTCTCCACGCTCTCCGGGCACCGCCGCGTCCCGCCGTACGGCATGGCGGGCGGCGGGACGGGCGCCCTGGGCGCCAACTCCGTGGCACGCGCGGACGGTTCGGTGGTACGGCTCGGGGGCGCCGATTCGGCCCACCTGGAGTCCGATGACGTACTGATCGTGGAGACCCCGGGCGGAGGCGGCTACGGCACACCGTCATGATCAGTTCGGCCACGATCCGGCCACGATGTTTCACCACGGCTGAACCGGAATGCGCTCACCGCTAAAGTCGCCCCCGCAACTCTCGCATGTCGCACGGGTGTTCAAGGTCAACGCAGTTCAGGAGTGGAGTCGGTCCCATGGCGATCCTCGGGCGCTCGGCACGGCGCAAGCCCCCGATCGAGCCGGTCACCCTCAAGATCCTGGTGGCCGGCGGCTTCGGGGTCGGCAAGACCACCCTCGTCGGCGCGGTCAGCGAGATCAGGCCACTGCGCACCGAGGAGGACCTGACCGAGGCGGGCCGCCCGGTCGACGACACCGACGGCGTGGCGGGCAAGCGGACCACGACCGTGGCGATGGACTTCGGCCGCATCACGATCCGCGAGGACCTGGTCGTCTATCTTTTCGGCACGCCGGGCCAGGACCGGTTCTGGTTCCTCTGGGACGAGCTGGCCCAGGGCTCCCTGGGCGCCGTGGTGCTCGCCGACACCCGCCGCCTGGAGGACTGCTTCGCCGCCGTCGACTACTTCGAGCGTCGCGGCATCCCCTTCATGGTGGCCGTCAACTGCTTCGACGGCGCCGCCCGTTACCCCGAGGGCGCGGTCCGCCAGGCCCTCGACCTCGACGACGGCGTCCCCGTTGTGCTCTGCGACGCGCGCGAGCGCGAGTCCGTGAAAGCCGTCCTGATCACCGTCGTGGAACACGCCATGGCGCGAGCGGCCGCTCGCCGCCGCGCGGCAGCGAGCACCTAGGGCCCGTCTCCCCGATCTTCGCGGGCCCTAGAACCACCCCGGCGGAACGGCCCGTACCCCCGCCGACCGGGGTACGAGCCGCTGGCCGAAGCCAAACCGCTGCGGCGGCGTCAGAAGCCGGGCGCGGGCCGGCTACTCCGCGCCGTCCTCGTGCCAGCCGAAGCTGCGCTCAACCGCCTTGTGCCAGTTGTGGTATTCGCGCTCCCGCGCCTCCGCGTCCATCTGAGGCGTCCACTCCGCGTCCTTCTGCCAGTGCGCCTTGAGCTCGTCCAGGTCGCTCCATACGCCGGTCGCGAGCCCCGCGGCGTACGCGGCGCCCAGGCAGGTGGTCTCGGAGACCTTCGGCCGGACCACCGGCACGCCGAGCACATCCGCCTGGTGCTGCATCAGCAGATTGTTCTTGGTCATGCCGCCGTCGACCTTGAGGGTGGTGATCTTCACCCCGGAGTCCTGGTACATGGCGTCGACGACCTCACGGGTCTGCCAGCTCGTCGCCTCCAGGACCGCGCGGGCGAGATGCGCCTTGGTGACGTACCGCGTCAGACCGGTGATCACGCCGCGCGCGTCCGAGCGCCAGTACGGCGCGAACAGGCCGGAGAACGCGGGCACGATATAGGCCCCGCCGTTGTCCTCGACGCTCGCCGCGAGCGGCTCGATCTCGTCGGCGCTGCGGATGATGCCGAGCTGGTCCCGGAACCACTGCACAAGGGCTCCGGTGATCGCGATGGAGCCCTCGAGGCAGTAGACGGGCGCCTCGCCGCCGATCTGGTAGCCCATCGTGGTCAGCAGCCCGCTCTTCGACGGCACCGGCCGGTTCCCGGTGTTGAGGAGCAGGAAGCTGCCGGTGCCGTAGGTGTTCTTGGCGGTGCCCGTGTCATAGCAGGCCTGGCCGAAGACCGCCGCCTGCTGGTCGCCGAGGGCCGAGGCCACCGGCACCCCGGCGAGCTGCCCGGTGGCGGTGCCGTACACCTCGGCCGAGGACTTGATCTCGGGCAGCACCGACTCGGGCACGTTCATCGCCGCGAGGATCGACGGATCCCACTGCAGCGTCTCCAGGTTCATCAGCATGGTGCGCCCGGCGTTGGTCACGTCGGTGACGTGTACGCCGCCGTCGGTGCCGCCGGTGAGGTTCCAGATCAGCCAGGAGTCGATGGTGCCGAAGGCGATCTCGCCACGCTCGGCGCGGGCTCTGAGGCCCGGCACGTGATCGAGCAGCCAGGCCGCCTTGGGTCCGGAGAAGTAGCTGGCGAGCGGCAGCCCGGTGGCCTCGCGGAACCGGTCCTGGCCGTCGCTGCCGCCGAGTTCGGTGCACAGCGCGGACGTACGGGTGTCCTGCCAGACGATCGCGTTGTGCACCGGCTTGCCCGTGGCCCGGTCCCACAGGACCGTCGTCTCGCGCTGGTTGGTGATGCCGAGCGCGCTGAGCTGGTCGGCACGGAGCCCGGCCTTGGCGACCGCGCCGGCCACCACGGCCTGCACCTTGGACCAGATCTCGGTGGCGTCGTGCTCCACCCACCCGGGCTTGGGGAAGATCTGCCGGTGCTCGCGCTGGTCGACGGCGACGATCGCACCGTCCTGGTTGAAGATGATGCACCGGCTCGACGTGGTGCCCTGGTCGATCGCGGCGACGAACTTGTCCGTCATGACGTTCCCCTCAAGGAAGGCTGCGGTCGGGCCCGGAAGGCCGCGCTGCGTGGGTGAAGACCGCCCGGCAGGCGCCCGGAGGCGATCAGAAGGCCGGGATCAGAAGGCCGGGATCAGAAGGCCGGGATCAGAAGGCCAGCTTGAAGATGCCCGTGGCCAGCGCGGCCCCCACCAGCGGACCCACCACCGGGACCCACGAGTAGCTCCAGTCCGAGGTGCCCTTGTTGGGAATCGGCAGGATGGCGTGGGCGATCCGCGGACCCAGGTCGCGGGCCGGGTTGATGGCGTACCCCGTGGGACCGCCGAGCGACAGGCCGATGCCGACCACCAGGAAGGCCACCAGAAGAATCAGCGTCCCGGACTCGCCGAGCCCCTTCGTGAGGCCGAAGGCGAGGATCGGAAGCACCAGGGCCATGGTCGCGATGATCTCGGTGACCAGGTTCGCGGCGGGGTTACGGACCTCCGGGATGGTGGAGAAGACCCCCAGGGTCCCGATGGCGTTCTCCCGGTCCTCGTTCGCCTTGAACTGCGAGTAGTACGCCGCCCAGCAGAGCACCGCGCCCAGGAACGCACCGATCATCTGGCCCAGGACATAGAGCGGCACCTGGCTCCAGTCACCGGAGTTGATGGCGGTGCCCAGCGTGACCGCGGGGTTGATGTGACCGCCGGAGAGCGGCGCCGCCGTATACGCGCCCGCCATGACGCCGAAGCCCCAGCCGAAGGCGATGACGATCCAGCCCGAGGACTTGGCCTTGGACAGGCGGAGACTGACCGCGGCGACCACGCCCGCGCCGAACAGAACCAGAATTCCGGTGCCGATGATCTCGCCGACGAGAACATCCCCATTCGAGTACATGGCGGCTCCTAGGCCCTCGCCCGGGGCCCTCGCCCCGGTGCTCCGTGCAGGGTGCGTTTCCCACGGCTACGTCGGCCTGAGCAGGGGTGACCCGCGCCCCGCCCGGCGTCCGTGACGAGCGTGCCGTCGCAGCCGAATCGCCCGTGGGGAGTGGCCTGAAGCGCAAGCGAGCGCTGGTCAGGACCCTGCGGCGCCGTGTGGCGCCGTGCATAAGAGCGGCGATGCCGACTGACACCCGGAAGTGTTCACCGCGCCCGACAGAGCGTCAAGGTCGTGGACGACAACGGTTCTCGGCCGCATCGCCCGCCGCCGCTCCGGCCGACGCCTCCTGCCCCTTCCACGCCGAACGGTCAAGCACCCCGGGGCCGTACCGCCGTATCGCCGCGTCCCGCGGTCGCGGCACCGGAGCCGTATCGACACGGTACCCGCGCCCGACCGTTACGGCACCCCGCGCAGATCCCCGGCCGCACCCGCCCCGCATCCGGCCTGAGCGGGCACGATGCCCCGCCGGACCTCGTGCCCGGGCACCCCGGCGCGGCCGACCACCCAGCTCATGCCGCGCAGCGCCTTCGCCGCCTGCTTCAGGGGCGCGAGCCACCCCGCCACCTGCCGGTACTCCCGCACCGTGCCCGGTGGGCAGTCCACCGTGGCCAGGGACATCGTGACGTCGAGCCCGCCCGCCGCCCACGCCGTGTCCAGGACGGCCGCGGCCACCGGAGCCAGCGCCTCCGGGTCGGCCAGGAGCAGAAAGTCGTCGCCGCCGATGTGGCCCACTCGGGTCACCCCGGCCGCTCCGGAGGCCGCCCGCTGGAGCGCTCCGCCGACGCCCCGGATCACCTCGTCACCGGCCGCGAACCCGGCCTCGTCGTTGATCCGCTTGAACCCGTCCACGTCCAGCCAGCTCAGCGCGAACCGCCGCCCCGCCGCGATCCAACGGTCCACCTCGCGCGCGACCGCGTCCGAACCCGGAAGGCGGGTCAGCGGGTTGAGCGCCGCGGCCTCCTCGACCCGGCTCTCGGCGAGCGCCCGCACCAGGTCCGCCAGGCGTACGACGCCGACGCAGCGCCCGTCCCGGTCCACCACCGCCACATCGTCCCCGGCCCGGCCGCGCTCCCCGCCCGCGAGCACGTCGAGCACCTGCCAGGCGGTGGCGTCCGCACCGACCGTGCGCGGGGCGTCCGCGAGCCGGGCCGCCGGTCGTGCCGCGTAGAGCGCGTGCCCGTACCGCCCGGACAGCGAGAGCAGAAAGCGGTCCCGGTCGAGCGCCCGCACCGGCACGCCGGACGGGTCCACGAGCAGCACCCCGGAGACCTCGGGGGAGCCCATGAGCAGATCCCGCACCTGCCCGGCCGACGCGGCGACCGGCAACAGCGCCGCGGGCCGCACGAACTGCCGTACCGAAGGCCCGTTCCGGGTGGCAGGCTGCCGAGGTGCGGCACCGCCCGGACGGACCCCGTCCTCCGCTCCCGAAGCCCCCGCGTCCGAGTCGCCCGGCACACCGACAGCCAGGCCGTGCACGCCGCCGTCCAGGCCCGGAACATATACGTCCAGGGCGGGCCTGCGCGCGGGCGGCGCGAAGAGGAACCCCTGCCCCAGCTGTGCCCCGGCCGCACGGGCCACCGCGCACTGCCGCTCCGTCTCCACGCCCTCCACGGCGAGGAGCGCCCCCGTCTGCTCGCACAGCGCCCGCATCGCGTGTACGGCGGGCTCGCGGGCCAGCAACGAGGCGTCCAGCTTGATGAGTTCGGGCGCCATGTCGACCAGGAGACGCAGCGGTACGTCGCCCTCGCCGACCCCGTCCGCGCTGATCCGGAACCCCTCGTCGCGCAGCGCGCCGACCGCTTCGAGCAGCGCCCGGTGCGGTACGTGCGTATACGGCGGGGTGAGGTCGACGGTCACTTCCCAGGGCCGCCGTCCGGACGCGTGCACCGCGTCGCGCAGCGCCGCGAGGCCCCCGAGGTCGGCGGCGGTCGCCGCGAACACATTGACGTGCAGGGGCAGCAGCGTCTCCTGCCGGGCGGCCGCGCGCACCCCCAACGCGGCCAGCCTGGCGTCGAGTTCGGGATCGCGGCGGGCCTCGGCGAGGATGTCGCCGGCCTCCGGGCGGGCGAGTATCTCCAGCGCCGCCACGGCTCCCGTCGACAGGTTGACGACGGGTTGGAAGGCGAAGCGGAGCGTATCCGTCGAGGGGCGCACGGCAGCATGATGGCCCCTACGCGCGCGGTGCAGGAGCCCAGTTCATGCAGTGTTCACGCAGCTTTTCCGGGTGCTCACGCTGCGTACCGGCCGGGCGCTCGCCACCCCCACGTATGCCGTACGTTCATCAGGCGCGCCACGCACATCAGGCGTGCCGCACCCCGCTCACCGTACGGCGATCACCGACGACCCGTGCCCGAACAGCCCTTGATTGGCGCTGATCCCCACCCGCGCCCCTGCCACCTGCCGGGCGCCCGCGGCGCCCCGCAACTGCCAGGTGAGCTCGCAGACTTGGGCGATGGCCTGGGCCGGTACGGCCTCTCCGAACGAGGCGAGTCCGCCGCTCGGATTGACCGGAATCCGCCCGCCCGGCGACGTCGCCCCGTCCCGCAGGAGCTTGGCACCCTCGCCCTCGGCGCACAGCCCCAGGTCCTCGTACCACTGCAACTCGAGGGCGGTGGACAGGTCGTAGACCTCGGCGAGCGACAACTCCTCGGGCCCGACGCCCGCTTCCTCGTACGCCGCGTGCGCGATGGAGGCGCGGAACGGCCGCGCGGGCGGTGCCACGGCCGCGGCCGAGTCGGTCGCGATGTCCGGCAGGTCGAGCGCCGTCTGGGGGTAGGTGGGCGTGACGGTGGCGACGGCCCGGATCCGCACCGGGTCGGCCGCGCCGTGCCGCCGCGCGAACTCCATGCTGGAGAGCACCAGGGCGGCGCCGCCGTCCGAGGTCGCGCAGATGTCGAGCAGCCGCAGCGGGTCGGCGACCACGGCGGACGCGGCGACCTCGTCGGCCGTGACGGTCTTGCGGTAGCGGGCGTTCGGGTTCAGCGCCCCGGCCGCCGCGTTCTTCATCTTGACCTGCGCGAAGTCGTCGAGCGTATCGCCGTGTACGGCCATCCGGCGGCGTGCGTAGAGCCCGAAGTACGTCGGGTTGGTGGCCCCGAGGACGCGGAAGCGCAGCCAGTCCGGGTCGTCCGCGCGCTCCCCGCCCGCGGGCCGGAAGAACCCCTTCGGGGCCGCGTCGGCGCCCACCACGAGCACGACGTCCGCGAGCCCCGCCAGGATCTGGGAGCGCGCGGTGGCGATGGCCTGCGCCCCGGACGCGCACGCCGCGTACACGCTGGAGACCCGCGCCCCCTGCCAGCCGAGCGCCTGGGCGATGGTGGCCCCGGCGACGTACCCCGGATAGCCGCCGCGCACCGTGTCGGCGCCGACGACCGAACCGATGTCCCGCCAGTCCACACCGGCATCGGCGAGCGCGGCCCGCGCGGCCGCGACCCCGTACGCGACGAAGCTCCGCCCCCACTTGCCCCAGGGGTGCATTCCGGCGCCGAGTACGGCGATCTCCCGCGCGGTCACGCCTCGCTCACCGGCTTCCACTGCCAGGTGGTCCAGGTGGTGTCGGCGTCCTCATCGAGCACGCCGGGCACCACCTCCATCTCCATCCCGACCGCCAGATCCGCGGGCGTCACCCCGGGCACGGCCTGCCCGAGCACCACAAGCCGCTCGGCCGCGAGCTCGACGGCGACCAGGGTGTACGGCCGCCACTCCGCGTCCGGGTCCGAGACGTACGGCGCGGGCGGCCGGTACTGAGCATCCGTGTACGACCAGACGGTGCCCCGCCGCGACAGCGGCACCTCGGCCAACTCGCCGCCCGCGCACCCCGGGTTGCGGCAGAACGTGTCCTCGCGCGGGAAGAACACCGACCCGCAGTCGACGCACCGCGTCCCGAGCAACCGGAACTCCGCCGCCCCCGCCGGTCCTGCTGTCCCTTCATCGTTCCTGGTGAACCAGCCGTCCACCACGGGCGTCCGCGTACGCGCCACGTCCCCTCCTCGGCACTGGATCTGACGGAACGTCAGAAGTGTGCCATGCTCACCGATCGGTGAGCGAGCTCCGGGACACCGGAAAGTCGAAGTAGGTGTCGGGGAACAGCTCGGGCTTGTGCGTGAAGTGCCACCACTCCTCGGGCAGGTTCACGAACCCGACCTCGGCGAGCGTGCCCCGCAGCAGATCCCGGTTGGCGCGCTGCGCCGCACCGATCCGCGGGTCATCGGTGTGCGACAACGTGTCGAAGCAGTCGAACCCGGTCCCCATGTCAACGGAGTTGTCGGGAAAGCGCTCGTCCTGCGGCGCGTAACACGGCACGAGCGGCTCGCCCGGGCGGTACGGCCGGGTCGGCGCGGCAGGCAGCCGCACCACCGTCAGATCGACCGTGGACCCCCGGCTGTGCCCGGACTTCTCCGCGATGTACCCGTCCTCGAACAGCCGGTTCTTCTCGACCCGCGGATAGAACTCGTCCTTCATCCGCTCGTCGTCGAGGTCCTTGGCCCAGCGTACGAAGTGGTCGACGGCCCGCTGCGGCCGATAGCAGTCGTACACCTTGAGCGTGTAGCCCCGCGCAAGCAGCTTCCCCTGCGCCCGCCGCAGGGCCTCGGCGGCGGACTCGGTCAGAAGGCACAGCGGCTGTCTGTGCCCGTCGATACGCTCACCGACGAAGTTGTGCTGCGTGGTGTACCGCATCTCCTGCAGGATCGTCGGGTCCACATCGAAGAGCGCGACGAACTCCTCGGGCGCCTTGGTCTCCGGCCGTGCTTGGGCGTTCGCCGGAGCGACGGTGACGGTGAGCAGCGTGGCGGCGGCCACGGCGAGGGTCCGCAGTACGGAGGGGAGTCGAGTCATGACCCATGCGTCTATCAGGCGGGCGGGGTGGGCGGAAGGCCCGGAACTATCGGCCCGTCCGGCGTTCGAGGACAAGTCCCGCAAGGGTTCCCACTGTTCGAGCTGTGGCGCGCCCTACGCCGTCACCGACGGCTGGCCGCGCACCTGCCCCGCCTGCGGCGATACGGCGTACCGCAACCCACTGCCGGTAGCGGTGGCGCTCCTGCCGGTGCTGCCGGAACGCCCCGGGGAGCAGCCGGGCCTGGTCGTCGTGGTCCGCGCGATCGCCCCGGCCCGCGGCCGCCTCGCCCTGCCGGGCGGTTACCTCGACGACGGTGAGGACTGGCGGTCCGCCGTCGTCCGCGAACTCTTCGAGGAAACCGGCATCGCGGCCCCCGCCACCGAAGTCCGGCTCGCCGACGCCCTGAGCGCCCCGAACGGCCATCTCCTCCTCTTCGGCCTGCTGTCCCCACGCCATCCCCGTGACCTGCCCCCGTCGACCCCGACCCCCGAAACCACCGGCTACCAGATCCAACGCACTCCGGCCACCCTGGGGTTCCCGCTGCGCACCCAGGCCCTGCACGCGTGGTTCGAGGGCCGGTACGAGGGCCGATAGGCGGGGCGGTTTGCCTGGTTCGAGGAGCGATAAGCGGGGTCGGTACGCCTGGTCGAGGGCCGGTAGGCGGGGGCCGGTAGGCGGAGCTGGTGGGGGAGGACCGTCCCGGGACCAGCCCACCGACCGTCAGTTCCCCTCCGCCCCCCGCACCCGAACCCCCTCCACAGCCACCACGCTCCCGTCGTCCCCCTGCCGTTCGACCACCACTCGGTCCTTGCCGCCCCGTCCGACCCACCGCGTCGTGTACCGCTCGGCCTCCGGCCGGTCCCAGCCGTCGCCCGCGTCCCGGATCACCACGGACGAGACGGTGCGTCCCCGGGGCGGTGCCCAGGCTTCCAAATCGACGCTCCCGTCCGGGGACCGGACCGGCAGCACCGCGCCCGCCTGGGCGAACACCGGGATGCGGGAGAGCGGCGCGTCGACGAGGACCTGGCCCGGACCGTCGTACGCCCGGCCGGTCCCCGTGTCGTACCAGCGCCCGCGCGGCAGCCGTACCGCCCGCCGGTCCGTGCTGCTCTCCAGAACCGGCGCTACAAGGAGAGCGTCGCCCAGCAGAAACGCGTCCTCACAGTCCCGCAGCGCCCGGTCCTCCGGCGCCGACCACCACAACGGCCGTACATAAGGAGCGCCGGTGCGGTGCGCCAGATGGGCCAGGGACATCAGATAGGGGCGCAGACGGCGGCGCTCCTCCATGACCACGCGCGCGTGCTCCAGGACTTCGGGCCCGAACTCCCACGGCTCCCTGCGCCCGGCGCCCATCGCCGCATGCGTACGGAACAGCGGGAGATACGCCGCCAGTTGGAACCAGCGCAGATACAGCTCCGGCGACGGGCTGCCGTCGAACCCGCCCACATCCGGCCCGGAGTACGGAACTCCGCACAGCCCGACCCCGATGACCAGGGACAACGAGGCCCGCAGCCCCGGCCAGCCCGTCGCCACATCCCCGGACCAGGTGCCCCCGTACCGCTGCATCCCCGCCCAGCCGGACCGCGAGAACAGGAACGGCCGCTCGTCCGGCCGCAGTTCCCGCAGCGCCTCATGGGCCGCCCGAGCCATGCACAGGCCGTATACGTTGTGCGCGGCCCGATGGTCGCCGCCGACCCCGTCGAGGTCATGCCGGGCCGACCGGGGCAGCGTCCGCTCCCCGAACGCGGTGAACGACACCGGTTCGTTCATGTCGTGCCAGAACCCCGCGAACCCCTGCGCCAGGCGCTCCTCGTAGAGGCCGCCCCACCACTGCCGCACCTTCGGCGCCGTGAAGTCCGGAAAGACGGCCTCCCCCGGCCACACCACCCCTCTGACCTCCCGCCCGCGCGCGTCCCGCACGAACACGTCAAGGGCGTGCCCCGCGTCGTACACCTCGTTCCCGTGCTCCGCCTCGACCCCCGGATCCACGATCGACACCAGGCGTACGCCGTCCCGCCCCAACTCCTCGGCGAGGTCCGGCAGTCCGGGGAACCGCTTCCGGTCCACCGTGAACACCCGGTGCGCGTCGTAGTGGTCGATGTCCAGATGCACCGCATCCAGCGGAAGACCGCGCTCCTTGTACCCCCCGACGATCCGCCGCACTTCCTGCTCGCTGCCGAACCCCCAGCGCGCGTGGTGGTACCCGAGCGCCCACCCGGGCGGCACCGCGGGCGCACCGGTCAGCGCCACCAGCGTCTGCAGCACCCGCGCGGGCGGACCCACCGCCACCCAGCAGCGCAACGGCCCGCCCTCCATGCGCAGTTCGCTGCCCCCGAGCCGGTCGTGGCCCGACCCCGCACCCTCCACGCCCTCGCGCAGCGCCACGTACCCGTCCCACGGGTTGTCGTACAGGGCCAGATGCGTCCCCGCGTCGGCCACCACCAGCTGCGTCGGCATCGTCAGGTACAGCGGATCGTCGCCCGGCCCGAACGAGTTGTGTGGGTCCGTGTTCCACAGACGATACGTACCGTCTCGCAGCCGTGGCCCGCTCGCCCGACCGCCGAGCCCGAAGAACCGCGCGTCCGCGGCCACCTCGGACCGCTGCACCCAGCGCGCCGGACCGCCGCCTTCCGGCTCCCACCACCGCGGCGGCAGCTCACGCCGCAGCACCACACCGCCCGGCGTGCGCACCTCCACACCCCCGTGCCGCGACACCACGACCGTGACGCGCTCCGAGACGACCCGCCAGCCGCCCTCCTTGTCCGGCTCAAGGACGGCCCGCGCATCCGGCTCCGGGCCACCGCCCAGGACGGCGTACGACGGCTCGGGCCGCGCCCCGTCCCAGCCCCAGAACACCGCCCCGCCCTCGGTCACCCGGACCAGCAGCTCCGACCGGGCGAACCGCACCACACCACCGCCGGGCCCCGGCTCGACACCCGTCACCGCCCCGGGCACCCGCGCGCGCTCGGCCCCGCGCGGCGCCAGGCCGACCGCGTCCGCTCGCCGCCTGCGCAAGGCCGCCCGCACCTCGAGGAGCTTCTGCGCCGGGCGCCCAAGCCCCGCAGCCTTCACCGAACGCACGACGTCAAGACCGTTCATGCAGCTCAGCCTGTCATTACGCGGGGGCGCGAGAGGGCGCGTTCAACTCCCGTTCACCCGCAGTAGGGGCACACCTTCACAGCGCCGACCATGTGGCCAACCACCCTGGTGCGGAAGTCGATCACGTGGCATCGTCCTGTACGCCACGTCACGCGCACCACCTCAGCACGTGCGCGTGGCCGTCGCCCACACCGCGTACAGCTTGGGAGCCGCCCCGTGTCCACCGCCGCACCGCAGCCGCCGCAGCCCCTCTGGGCACCCGATCAGGCCCGTATCGACAGCGCCGCGATCACCCGCTTCCAGAGCTGGGCGGCCGCGCGGTACGGCGCCCCCGCCGAAGGCGGATACGCGGCCCTGCACCACTGGTCCGTGACCGAGCTCGAGACCTTCTGGAAGGCCGTCGTCGACTGGTTCGACATCCGGTTCTCCACCCCCTACGCGCGCGTGCTCGGCGACCGCTCCATGCCCGGCGCCCAGTGGTTCCCCGGCGCCACCCTCAACTACGCCGAGCACGCCCTGCGCGCCGCCGCCGAACGCCCCGACGCCCCCGCGCTCCTCGCCGTCGACGAGACCCAGGAGCCCCGCCCCGTCACCTGGGCCGAGCTGCGCCGCCAGGTCGGCTCCCTCGCCGCCGAACTCCGCGCACTCGGCGTCCGCCCCGGCGACCGCGTCAGCGGCTACCTGCCGAACATCCCGCAAGCCGTCGTCGCCTTCCTCGCCACCGCCTCCGTCGGCGCCGTCTGGACCTCCTGCGCCCCTGACTTCGGCGCGCGCAGCGTCCTTGACCGCTTCCAACAGGTCGAGCCGGTCGTCCTGTTCACGGTCGACGGCTACCGCTACGGCGGCAAGGAGCACGACCGCCACGACACCGTCGCCGAACTCCGCCGTGAACTGCCCACCCTGCGCGCCGTGGTGCACATCCCGCTGCTCGGCACCCCGGCCCCTGAAGGCACCCTCGAATGGTCGTCCCTCACCGAAGGTGACACGGAACCCGTCTTCGAACAGGTCCCCTTCGACCACCCCCTGTGGGTGCTCTACTCCTCCGGCACCACCGGCCTGCCCAAGGCGATCGTCCAGTCCCAGGGCGGCATCCTCGTCGAGCACTTCAAGCAGCTCGGCCTCCACTGCGACCTCGGCCCCGACGACCGGTTCTTCTGGTACACCTCCACGGGCTGGATGATGTGGAACTTCCTCGTCTCCGGCCTCCTGACGGGCACCACCGTCGTCCTGTACGACGGCAGTCCCGGCCACCCCGACACCGGCGCCCAGTGGGCCATCGCCGAACGCACCGGAGCCACCCTCTTCGGCACCTCGGCCGCGTACGTCATGGCCTGCCGCAAGGCCGGTGTGCACCCCTCCCGCGACCACGACCTCTCCCGCGTCCAGTGCGTCGCCACCACCGGCTCACCACTCCCGCCCGACGGCTTCCGCTGGCTCCACGACGAAGTGCGCGACAACCTCTGGATCGCCTCGGTCAGTGGCGGCACCGACGTCTGCTCCTGCTTCGCAGGAGCCGTCCCGACGCTGCCCGTTCACATCGGCGAACTCCAGGCCGCCTGCCTCGGCACCGACCTCCAGTCCTGGGACCCCCAGGGCAAGCCCCTCATCGACGAGGTCGGCGAGCTCGTCGTCACCAACCCCATGCCGTCCATGCCGATCCACTTCTGGAACGACCCCGACGGCAGCCGCTACCACGACAGTTACTTCGACACCTACCCCGGCGTCTGGCGCCACGGCGACTGGATCACCGTCACCTCCCGCGGCTCCGTCGTCATCCACGGCCGCTCCGACTCCACCCTCAACCGCCAGGGCGTCCGCATGGGCTCCGCCGACATCTACGAGGTCGTCGAACGCCTCCCGGAGATCCGCGAATCCCTCGTCATCGGCGTCGAACTCCCCGACGGCGGCTACTGGATGCCCCTCTTCGTCCACCTCGCCCCCGACGCCACCCTCGACGACGCCCTGCGTACGCGCATCAAGCAGGCCATCCGCGAACAGCTCTCACCCCGACACGTCCCCGACGAGATCATCGAAGCCCCCGGCGTCCCGCACACCCTCACCGGCAAGCGCATCGAGGTCCCCGTCAAGCGCCTCCTCCAGGGCGCCCCGCTGGAGAAGGCGGTCAACCCCGGCTCCGTCGACAACCTGGACCTGCTCCGCTTCTACGCCGACTTCGCCCGCGACAGCGACTGACCCACCGCTCCCCCCGGCCGTTGTCAGTGCTCGCCGCTACGGTGAGTGAGCACTGATCGACCATACGTTCCGATGTCCAGGGGGAGACATGACATCCGCAGACCACCGCACCCTGCGCCGCGCGCTGCGCCGAGAAGTCGCCGGAACCATCGGCCTGTTGGCCGACGAAACGGACTTCTCGGCCATGCGCCGGTACCGCACCTTCACCTTCGCCGACCACCCCACCTACCTGCGCGAGGTCGAGCGCCTGCTCAGAACCCTCCGCGCCGACGGCCGGCACACCACGCTCGCCCTCTTCGACCCCGAGGAGTACGCGGCGTACTGCACCGAGACCGGCCTCGACCCCGACACCCCCACGAGCCGCGGCCACTTCACCGCCCAACTCGCCACCGACAGCCCCACCGTGCCGTACGACGGCCGGGCCCTGACCGACCTCGTCCCCGACCTCATCGACACCACGGCCCGCCAGTCGATCTGGGAGTACGCCCAGCACATCCTCGCCACCATCGGCGACTGCGCCGACTGCGGCGAAGACATCGGCCGCGCCTCCTTCAACCGCGCCGCCGAACTCCTGACCAGCATCTGCGCCGCGCTCACCCCGGGCAGCCACCACCTCGTCACCAGCGTCAGCGTCGACGACACCGCACTCCTGGCAGCCCTCCGCATCGACAGCACGGCATCGCAGACGACGACCCTCGACGAGTCGGACGCCCTGGAATTCACCACCGTCCTGGCCGCAGGCCTCGCCACCCAGGCCCCCGGCGGCGTCGTCCTGCGCACCAGCAGGCCCGGCACCCCGGACCACGTCAGCGGCTGGCGCCTCGGCCCCGACCGGCTCGTCCCGCTCACCGAGGCCCAAGTCTTCGCCGCCTACTGCACCGACGCCGAGACGGGCGAACCCCTCGCACCGGAACCGGGCGTCGAGTACGGCACACCACCACCCCTCGCCCCCGACCCCGGCAACCATCCGCACTGACATCCGCGCTGAACAACCGAAAACACCGAGGGGTGCCCCGCACAGGCGGGACACCCCTCGGCAGAAACCGGCAGTTACCGGCCCCTCAACTCCTCACTCGCCGGACAGCACGGCCTGCGCCGCGGCCCTGGCCTCGTCCGCCGTGTCCGCGGCACGCGCCGCGGCGGCGGCACGCTCGCACTGCGCGAGCGTGTACTTGGCCAGCGTCGCGCGCACATACGGAATCGAAGCAGCACCCATAGAAAGGGAGGTGACCCCAAGACCCGTCAGCACACACGCGAGCAGCGGGTCGGACGCGGCCTCACCACAGACACCACAGCTCTTGCCCTCGGCCTTGGCGGCCTCCGCGGACAGCGCCACCAGGTCGAGCAGCGCGGGCTGCCACGGGTCCTGAAGCCGCGACACCGCACCGACCTGCCGGTCGGCGGCAAAGGTGTACTGCGCCAGGTCATTGGTGCCAAGCGACAGGAACTCGACCTCCTGAAGCACCGAGCGGGCCCGCAGCGCGGCCGACGGAACCTCCACCATCGCACCGAACTTCGCCTGCAGCCCGGCATCGCGGCACGCGTCCGCGAACGCCCTCGCGTCCACCCGGTCGGCCACCATCGGCGCCATGACCTCGAGGTACACCGGCAGCCCCTCGGCCGCCTTGGCCAGCGCGGTCAGCTGCGTCCGCATCACCTCGGGGTGGTCGAGCAGTGTCCGCAGCCCCCGCACACCGAGCGCCGGGTTCGGCTCGTCGCCCGGCGTGAGGAAGTCAAGCGGCTTGTCGGCACCGGCATCGAGCACCCGCACGACGACGCGCCCCTCGGGGAACGCCTCGAGCACCTTCCGGTACGCCTCGACCTGCTTCTCCTCGGACGGCGCCTTTTTGCTGTCGTCCAGGAACAGGAACTCGGTGCGGAACAGCCCGACACCCTCGGCCCCGGCCTCCACCGCCGCTGGCACATCGGCGGGACCGCCCACGTTCGCGAGCAGTGGCACCTTGTGCCCGTCGGACGTCGCACCGGGCCCGGTCGCAGCCGCAAGCGCGGCCTTCCGCTCCTCGGCCGCCCGCTCGAGCTCGGCCCGCTTCTCTGCGCTCGGCTCGACGAAGATGTCACCCGTGCTGCCGTCCACGGCGATGACCGAACCCTCGGCCAGCTCAGTGGCCCCCGGCAGCGCCACCACGGCGGGTACCCCGAGTGCCCGAGCGAGGATCGCGCTGTGGCTGGTCGGCCCGCCCTCCTCGGTCACGAAGCCGAGCACGAGCGTCGGGTCGAGCAGCGCGGTATCGGCCGGCGCGAGATCCCGCGCGATCAGGACGTACGGCTTGTCACTGTCCGGCACACCGGGCATCGGCACACCAAGGAGCCGCGCCACGATCCGGTTGCGCACGTCATCGAGGTCGGCAACGCGCCCCGCCATGTACTCACCGGCACCGGCGAGCAGCTCCCGATAGTGCGAGAAGGCGTCATAGACGCCCCGCTCCGCGGTGCTGCCAACGGCGATCCGCCGGTCGACGTCGGCCATGAGCTCCGGGTCCTGAGCAATCATGGCTTGCGCCTCAAGAACGTGCTGAGCCTCTCCACCGGCCAGATTGCCGCGCGCAATCAGGTCGGCGGCCACCGCTTCGACGGCCTGGCGGGCGCGCCCCTGTTCGCGCTCCGCCTCCTCCGCGGGAATCTGCTTGGCCGGCGGCTCGAGCACCGCCGTCCCCATGTGCCGAACCTCGCCGATCGCCACCCCGTGGCTCACGCCGACGCCTCGCAGCGTTGTCTCCATTTCACCCGTCTCCGATAACTGCGGTGGACTCGGCCACCGCGATGAATGAGGTACCTGCCGCTGCCCAGAGCGGCACTGACGTCAGTTCCAGCCGAACAGCGAGTCGCCGGCCTTCACATCGCCGTCCTCGTTGACGTCGGAGAGGGAGTCGGCCGTGGCCTCGAGCGCGACGACCGGGCAGATCGCCGACTTCCCGGCGGCCTCGACGGCCGCGGGGTCCCAACGCACGATGCTCTGTCCTCGCTGCACCGCGTCGCCCTTGTTGACGAGCAGCTCGAAGCCCTCGCCGTTCAACTGAACGGTGTCGATGCCGAGGTGCGTCAGTACGCCGTGCCCGTCACCGTCGACTACGACAAAGGCGTGCGGATGAAGAGAGACAACGACACCGTCAACAGGAGCGACAGCCTCCGACGGCTCACGCACGGGATCAATTGCCGTACCGGGTCCCACCATCGCGCCGGAGAACACCGGATCGGGCACATTGGTGAGCCCGATCGCGCGCCCGGCAAGTGGGGACGTCACGGTCGTCATGGGGAGCCTCCCAGGGGTGGAGAGTCATCTGCGTCGTCACTACCTGTCCGGGACGACGCACTGTTCAGAAGGGTAAGTCATAAGAAGTCCCGGTTCCGCACAACTGGTCCCACTTAACAGGCGTACGACGTACCGCAAACGATTTGCGTCCACTCCGTCGTGGCGTGTACTGTCGTGCCCCTGCCTGAGGCCGCACAGCGCGCCAAGCGCAAAGCCTCGGCGGCATCCTCATCGCGTCGATCCTATCCCTGGATCCGGTGCTGCATGTTCGCAAGCACCGTGGTCGGGAGTCCGGAAAAGACCTGATAGAGTTTGGAAACACCGAAGGGAAGCGCCCGGAGGAAAGCCCGAGAGGGTGAGTACGAAGGAAGCGTCCGTTCCTTGAGAACTCAACAGCGTGCCAAAAG
>NZ_JBSFUT010000029.1:0-32724 GCF_053591935.1 Streptomyces sp. NPDC002851
GCCCCATCGGGCCGCGAAGGTCAGGGCGGCGGCGGCTCGCGGCTCGCGGCTCGCGGCTCGCGGCTCGCGGCTCGCGGCCATTGTTGGCCTATCAGGGTTCACGGGGGGTCGGCAATCCTTCAGCGGGATTCAAGATCTGTCGGCGCGTCAGGGTACCTCGGTGGCTCCTCCGATTCCTGTGGCGGTGTGGAACGTACCCGGGCCGACTGCCCCGGGCCCGGCTCTCGACACCGGCTCGGGGGCGTCCGGGCGTAGGGGTGAGGTGCGGTACGGGGTGACCGGTAGGAGGGCACCGGCCGTATCGAAGTGACATGTAGATCGTTTCTCCTCTCGTGATCACCTCTTGTGATCCGGTTCAGGAGCGGCCGGGTGCTGCGCGCTGACGTCCTGGGCGCGCGGCGCCCGGCCGCCCGTACTCCCAGGGCCCCCTAGGCCTCAGGTCCCACGGCCTCTGGTCCCCATGGCCCCTGGCCTCCACGGCCCTGGCCCCGCGCCGCCCGTCACCCGCCGCCCATCACCCGTTCGTGGCTCGTGCCGCGCCGGTGCGACGGGTAGAGCACCCCGCGGAGGCGAGCCATGGAACCGACAGCGTTGCGTCCCAAGCCAATGCCCGGCCGCGCCACCGGGGCGCGGCAGGTGGGCCCCCGCCCGCACGCCGTACACCGGCGCCGCAGACGGCTGTTGACCGTGCTCTTCACCACGTCCGTCGCGCTGGTTCTGGTCCTGGCCGGGGTCGGGCTTGGCACCGTCGGCGTCACGGCCGTCGGTATGAGCAAGCTTGCCGAGTTGGAGCAGCGGGTCGGTGCGGGGTCGCCGCCGGCGGCTCCGTCCGGATCCGGGCACCTGGTGGGGGAGAAGAGACAGGGGGCACGTGGGCAGCAGGGCAACGGCGGTCCGGCTGCTCGGGAGCGTGAGGGTGGGAAACGGGCCGATGGAGCTGGAGAGGCGGCGGACAAGGGTGCGCCGAGGGCGCGTGGGCGTGGCAGCGTGCTGCGCAGGACACCGCGGGCGACCCTCGGTGTCGAGGCGGTGGATGCCCCGAACGGCGCCGGTGCCGTACTCGTCGGCGTGCATGGTCCGGGGCCGGGGCACTCGGCGGGACTCGTGCGTGGCGACACCCTGGTGGTGTTCGGGGGTGTCCGCGTGCGCTCGGCGGCGGAGCTGGCCGAGGCGGTGGCGGACGCCAAGCCGGGCACCGCGGTGTCGGTGACGGTGCGGCACCGGTCCGGGGAGCGGCGGCAACTCGCGGTGGTGCCGGGTGTGGTGACGTAAGCCCGGAGTCGGGATGGTGGTGGCGTCGCCGAGCGCAGCCCCGTGGTTCGGTCGACGCTGGTCGGGCCGCCCGGGCTCGAACCCATAGGGGCGGCGCGCGCATGGCTGGGAGATGTGGCGACGAACCGGGCGTGGACGGGTGATCCTTGGAGCGTGATCAATCTTCCGTCCGTCACCCACCGGAGGTATGCATGAGCAGCAGTGCGCCCGCGCCCTTCACCGCCGCCGATTACCAGGCCCGGATGGAGCGCGCCGCCCTGGCCGCCGCCGACGCCGGGCTCGCCGGGCTGCTCGTGGCGCCGGGGCCCGACCTTGTGTGGCTGACGGGGTACCAGGTGACCGCGACCACCGAGCGTCTCACCCTTCTGGTGCTCTCGGCCGGGCAGGACCCCGTTCTCGTCGTGCCCACGCTGGAGGCACCGGACGCCGAGCGGGCCCCGGGTGCGGCCGCGCTCTCCCTGCGCGACTGGACCGACGGCAAGGACCCGTACGCCGCGGCCGCCCCGCTGCTCGATGTCGACGGCCGGTTCGGCATCAGTGACAGCGCCTGGGCGATGCATCTGCTCGGCCTTCAGCGGGAGTTGCCCGGCACCTCGTACGTCTCCCTGACCGAAGCGCTGCCGATGCTCCGTGCCGTCAAGGACGGCCACGAGCTGGAGCGGATCGCGGCGGCGGGGGCGGCCGCCGACGCGACGTACGAGGAGATCCTCAAGGTCCGTTTCTCCGGGCGTAAGGAGACGGACGTGGCGGCCGATCTCGCCAGGCTGCTGCGGAAGTTCGGACACTCCCAGGTCGACTTCACCGTGGTCGGCTCCGGGCCCAACGGCGCCGCCCCGCACCACGAGGCGGGCGACCGCACCATTCAGCGGGGTGACATGGTGGTGCTCGACTTCGGTGGCCTCAAGCACGGCTACGGCTCGGACACGTCCCGTACGGTGCACGTCGGCGAGCCCACGCAGGAGGAGCAGCGGGTGCACGACATCGTGCGTGCCGCGCAGGAGGCGGGCTGTGCGGCGGTGCGGCCGGGGATCGCCTGCCAGGAGGTGGACCGGGCCGCGCGGGCCGTGATCGACGAGTCCGGTTACGGCGCGTACTTCATCCACCGCACCGGCCACGGCATCGGCGTCACGACACACGAGCCGCCGTACATGATCGAGGGCGAGGAGCAGCCGCTGGTGCCAGGCATGTGCTTCTCCGTGGAGCCGGGCATCTACCTGCCCGGACGGTTCGGGGTGCGGATCGAGGACATCGTCACCGTCACGGAGGACGGTGGGCGGCGGCTGAACAGCACGGCGCGTGAGATGGCGATCGTGGAGTAGGCCGACGGCCTGCGGAGTCCGGTCGGTGCGGGGGAGCCTGTGCGGGGCCCGGTTCGCGCTCATTCTTCTTGCCCCGTATTGGGCGGTGCGAGCACCGCGCAGGACTCCGCCGGTAGCGTCAACATGCCGTCGGCGCCAGGTGGTTCGACCGGTTCCCACGCGGCCAGGACCCGCGCTGTTCCGCCCTGGAGCGGGATCCTGGCCGGGTCCTTCGCCAGGTTGATCGCGATGCGCAGGTCGCCGCGGCGGAAGACCAGCCAGCGCGCGTCCTCGTCGTAGGCGACGCGGACCGATGCGAGGTCCGGGTCGTGCAGGTCGGGCTCGGTGTGCCGGAGCGCGATCAGCTTCCGGTACCAGGCAAGCACGCGCGCGTGGTGGCCCTCTTCGGGCTCGGACCAGTCCAGACAGGAACGCTCCCGGGTGGCTGGGTCCTGCGGATCCGGGACGTCCTCCTCCGACCAGCCGTGTTCCGCGAACTCGCGTCTGCGGCCGCGGCGCACCGCGTCGGCGAGCTCTGGGTCGGTGTGGTCGGTGAAGAACTGCCAGGGCGTCCGGGCGCCCCATTCCTCGCCCATGAACAGCATCGGTGTGAAGGGCGAAGTGAGGGCGAGTGCCGCGGCGCAGGCGAGCAGGCCGGGCGCGAGCGTGGCCGAGAGCCGGTCGCCCAGGGCGCGGTTGCCGACCTGGTCGTGGGTCTGCGCGTAGCCGAGCAGCCGATACGCGGGCGTCCGTGTGCGGTCCAGAGGGCGGCCGTGGTGGCGCCCGCGGAAGCTCGAATAGGTGCCGTCGTGGAAGAAGCCGCCCGTCAGCGTCTTGGCGAGGGCGGCGAGGGGGGCCCGGGCGAAGTCCGCGTAGTAGCCGTGGGACTCACCGGTCAGCGCGGTGTGCAAGGCGTGGTGGAAGTCGTCGTTCCACTGCGCGTCGATGCCGAGGCCGCCCTCCTCGCGTGGGGTGATCAGCCGAGGGTCGCCCAGGTCGGACTCGGCGATCAGGAACAGCGGCCGGCCGAGCTCGTCGGCGAGCTCGGCCACGGCCGACGACAGCTCCTCCAGGAAGTGGCACGCACGTGTGTCGCGCAGCGCGTGCACCGCGTCGAGGCGCAGGCCGTCGATCTGGTAGTCCCGCAGCCAGGACAGCGCGCTGCCGATGAAATACGCCCGCACCTCGTCGGACTCCGCCGCGTCCAGGTTCACCGCGGCGCCCCACGGAGTGGTGTGGGTCTCCGTGAAGTACGGCCCGTACGTCGGGAGATGGTTGCCCGAGGGACCGAGGTGGTTGTGCACCACGTCGAGCACCACCCCGAGGCCGAGACCGTGCGCCGTGTCGACAAAGCGCTTCAGCTCCTCCGGGCCGCCGAAGGGCTCATGCACGGCCCATGGTGCGACGCCCTCGTACCCCCAGCCGTGTCGGCCGGGGAACGGGCACACCGGCATCAGTTCGACGTGTGTGACGCCCAACGCGGCCAGGTGCCCGAGCCGTTCGGCGGCCGCTGCGAAGGTGCCCTCGCGGGTGTATGTCCCGATGTGCAGCTCGTACAGGACCGCACCGGCCAGTCCGCGTCCCGGCCATGGCGCGCGCCACGCGTACCGGTCGTGGTCGACCACCGCGCTGAGCCCGTCGGGGCCGTCGGGCTGTCTTGGGGAGCGTGGGTCGGGGCGCACCGGACCGTCATCGAGCACAAAGCCGTAGCGCGCGCCGTCGGCCGCCTCGGCCTCGCCGGTCCACCAACCTGGCCGGTCCGGATCGGGCACCAACGCGGTTGAGGTGCCCTCCAGTTGCAGCGATACGTGCGCATGCGCGTGTGGTGCCCATACCTCGAACTGCACAGATGCCCCCCGACTCTCGTCGGCAGGCCCCTGCCAGGGACCCGCCGTTGCCGTGATCTCGTGCTTCCATCGTGCTGCGGAAGCGATCTCTCCGCCACGATTCGGCGCAGTTTGGTCATGTCGTACGAAGGGCCCGTACGCCATGCGGAGGACACGGGCGAAAGAGATGTCCTGTTTGTCGCTTCTCGTCGAAGAGGGCAGTCCGCCGTCAGACGAGGGTGATCCTCTTCTCCACCACCGGATAACCGGCTCTGGCGAAGTGCGCGGCCATGGGCGTGTTCCCCACATCGGTCGCCGCGATGACCTCCGTGGCGCCGCGCTCCGCCAGGAAGTGCGTGCACGCGCTCAGCAGGTCGTACGCGTACCCGTGACCGCGCTGCTCGGGCACCACCCCGATGAGGCCCGCGGCGAAACCGGCCGGGATCCGGCACGGCCAGTGCGTGCCGACGAGTTCACCGTCCGCGGTGTAGGCCAGCTGCGGCCACGCCTCCAGGCACCAGCGCAGATACTCCAGCTCCTCCTGGGCGGCAAGCTCCACGCCGCCCTTCTCCTTCGCCAGCAGGGCGTGCGCGTCGAGGGTGCTCGCATGGATCCGGCGCAGCGCGTCGAGAAGTACCTCGTCGTCGTTCGCCGGCTCGAAGCGCAGCCGTTCCCGGCGCTCCGGAAGGCCGCACTCCGGTGTCCAGGCGTAGCGCAGCCGCTCCACGAGCAGCTGCTTGCCCGCCGCCTCGGACGCGGCGATCCGGAGCTCGGCGGCTGCCCGCGTGTCGGGCCGCTCCCGCCAGTCGGGCGGCAGGATCAGCTCGTACTCGACGTCGAACGGGGCCCGGCGCAGGAGTTGGGCCCCCGCTTCGGCCTCGTCCTCGGCGACATCGAACCAGTTGAGGTTGGTCGGCGCGCTGTCCCCGGGCGCGCCCCACCAGGCGGCGCGCGCCACGACGCGGCCGTCCCGCAGTGCCACATAGGTCCAGTCGGGCCGGTAGTCGCCGCCCCGGTCGAAGGTGCGGTAGTCGGCACCGGTGAGGATCCGGCCGACGAGGCCGGGGTCGGGAAGGGAGTCGAACAGCCACGCGTCGTCCTCGGTGAGCGCGCGGATGACCAGCTCGGTCATGGGAAAGCCTCCGGAAGCAGGGTCGCGCTCCCGGTCATCCCCGAAGGGAATGGGGTGACGCCGCGCGGACGGGGCGGGAGCGCTGTGATGGGTTCGGGTACCGCATGGATCGCATGACTCTCGCCTCCTCTCCGCAGGTTCCGGCGTCGTGTCGGCGACTGTACGACGCCGTGGCGCACGCCGTCCATGGCTTTTCGCGCGGCCGAGGGTCCGCTGTACGTCCGCCGTAACTCCGCTGTCCGGTGGCGGGTTGGCGCAGCTCAGTGGGGCGCACGGCAGGGTGCGGAGTTCCGGGTTTTCTGGACACTCCGGCGCGCCTGACCGACAATCACGTGCGTGACGTCCTCCTTCGAGTTCCCGACCTCCCCGGCGCGGGTCGCGGATGCCGAGCGCGACAAGGCGCTGCGCGCGCTCCGGGACGGTGCGGCGCAGGGCAGACTGTCGCACGACACCTTCGTCCGCCGCATGGAATTGGCGCTTGCCGCCCAGAGGCCCGACCAACTCTCGGTGCTCATCGCCGATCTGCCCGACGAGCAGGGCCGCCTGACGGCCTTGGTGGCCGGCGCCGTCGGCCGGGTCTCCGCGTTCACCGTGCGGGTGCGCCGGGCCTGGCAGGCCGAGCGGCTGCCCAAGTTGCTGCTTCCCGAACCCTCTCCGTTCGCGCTGCGCATCGGCCGCGATCCCGCCAACGGACTGCGGCTCAGCCACGACACGGTCTCCCGGATACATGCCGAACTCCGCATGCAGAGCGGCCTATGGGTGCTGCGCGACCTTGGTTCGACCAACGGCACCAGCGTCAACGGCCGCCGCGTCGTCGGCGCCGCCGTGGTGCAGGAGGGCGACCACGTGAGTTTCGGCTCGATGACCTTCCGGCTCGCCGCGCGCTGAACCGGACCCGGAGGAGAGCCTCCGAAGGGCCAACCGGCGTACAGCAAACCCTTTCTGAGCCTCTCGTTCGGGTGAGTTCCGGTGAACGCGGGTCTCTTTGCGTCGATGCATCCACCGACACGGGCAATCGCCCGCGCAGACCCAGAACTTGAGGAATGGTGACGTGCGTATGTCCCGAATCGTACGGAACGGACTGATGGCGGGCGCCTCGGCCCTGCTCCTGGCGGCGGGCGCGAGCACCGCCCAGGCCGAACCGCGGCCGAGCCAGACCCGGCCGGGTAATTGGATGCGTCTTGTGGTCCTACAGGAGAACGGCGACGTGCAGGACAAGCTCCTGCGCTGTACGCCGCGCGTGCTGAGGCTCCACCCGGCCTGCGAGGTGCTCAAGGAGGTCAAGGGCGACATCAAGAAGGTCGAGCCACTGAACATCGTCTGCTCCATGATCTACCAGCCGGTCACGGCGGTCGCGTACGGCATGTGGGACGGCGAGCGCCGGGCCTACACGAAGAACTTCCCCAACAGCTGCACCATGAACGGCCGGACGCACGGCATCTTCGCGGCGGTGGAGGGCGTCAAGTAGGGGGCGGACAAGCCGGGTCCGGCCGGGCAGGACGCACGCGCGCGTGGTGGCTCATTCGGCCGCCACGCGCGCGTGCTGCGCGGCCGCGATGACCGTACGGGCCTGGTGCTCCACCTGGTGCTCGAGCGGCACCCAACGGGCCCGGAAGTGCACCTCGAACGCGTCGCACCAGTGCGCCACCAGGCGTTCCAGGCGCGGCGCCACCTGGTCGCCCGACTCCTCGAGCACCCGCAGGAGCATCGCACCCGCCCGCAGCGGCAGCCGCCGCCCGAACGCGTCAATGCTGCTGACGTACGTCATGGAGGCACCCTCGGGCGCCGGAAGCAGCCAGTCGTCGGCGAGCCCCGGCACCAGGTCGAGCGCCCAGCGGGAGGCCCGCAGGAGCGGCGCACAGCCCTCGGGCAGCATGTGCTCCCCGGCCTCGGCGAGCCCGGAGTCGTGCAGGATCGCCTCGACCCGTAGCGCCTCGGAGCGCAGCCGCCGGGAGATCTGCCGCAGCGCCTCGTCCGGGGCCGGGTGCCGGGCCGGGTCGTCCACCAAGTCGCTGGCCCACATGGGCACTTCGACGACCGCGGTACGGCCGCCGTACCGGTGCACGTGGTGCCACGTGGACTGCGTGACATCCTCGGGCAGGCTCGGGAAGAGCGCGTCCGCCGCCCGCACCGGCATGATGTGCACGCCTGGCCCGGAGACCGGCCAACCCGCCGCGTCCGACGTATGCGTCTCCACCGGAATGTGCAGCTCCGCCGCGGACTTGGCGAAGGGCTCCGCCAGGCCCGGGATGTCCTGCGTCAACTGCACCCAGCTGCCGCCGAGATCGGTGGCGTGCAGTGACACCTGAAGGTAGGGACGGATTTCGTCGATGATCCCCAAGAGGGTGCGGGTTTCCGGCGGCAGCCGGTCCGGAGGCAGCACCGAGGGCGCCCACTCGGGCTGCTCCGGGCCCGCCGGGCGGAAGAAGCGCCGGTGGTAGTCGAACAACGAGCGAGGCGCGGACGCGCGGTGCAGGCTCGCCCCGTCCGGGTCGGCGCAGAGCAGGAAGTGCCAGGCCATACCGGCCCGTAGCGCCGGATCGCGGATGATGCGGCGGGCCAGGCGGAGCGCCGTGGGGCCGCCGACCGGCTCATTGGCGTGCGCACCCGCGACGACCAGAACCCCATCGGCGGCATGCCCCACCGACAGCAGGTGCAGCGGCCGCCCCGCGCGGGAGCGACCGACCTCGCGTAATGCGCAGAGATCAGGACGGGCGGTCGTCAACGCCCGTGCGGACAGGACCAGTTCGGTCACGCTGGGGTAGTGCTGCTCCGTCAGGTGACTCACCCCCGTATGGTCCGCCCGGCGTCGCATCCGCAGTACCGCACGGCTGGCGGTCACTGTCAATGGGCCTGCCAGGGGGCCCGCGGGTCTGCCCGGACCCGGCGCTTCCGCAGGCGGCCGCGCCGTGCCCGGCCGTCGTGCGCCGTGCGGGCGAGCGGCGTGCGCCGGGTGGGCGGGGTGTGACCGGGCCCTACCCGGCACCGCCGTCCACCCGTACCAGCAGTGCCACAGGCCGCCCGGCGAAAAGCTCCGCCACGCGCGCGTGTCCCGTGAACTTCCGAGCGGACTCGCGGGCCAACTCCGTGCCGTCGCCCAGCACATCGACGTACCGCCCGGGCGGAAGCAGCAGCTCCGTGTCTCCCCAGCCGCCCGCCTCCGCGAGCCGCAGCGAGAGCCGGGTCACCGCCGTGACGACCCGGTCGGAGCGGGTGAAGGCCACACAGTGCCCGGCGCGCGCCCCGCGCACCTCCAGAGGGGCGTACGTCGCCGACGCACCGAAGACGGCGGGGAGTTCCCGGCGAAGGCGCAGCGCGGCCGTCGTCAGGGCCCGCTTCTCGGCGTCGAGCCCCGACCCGCGGTCCCCGTCCGCTCCTTCGGGAGGGAACGTGACGGGTCGCCGGTTGTCCGGGTCCACCAGAGCGTAGAAAGTGTTCTCCGTTCCCTGGTAGAGGTCGGGTACGCCCGGCATCGTCAACTGAAGTAGCGCCGCCCCAAGAACATTGGCCCGCGCGTAGGACCGCAGCCCGGATGCGAAAGCGACGGCGGCGCGGCCCGGCGCCCCGCAGGGGCCCGCAGTAACAAACGAGTTGAGCGCCCGCTCGTAGTCCGGTTCGGGCTCGGTCCAGGTCGTGTGCAGGCCCGCCTCGCGCGCGTGCTTCAGGACCGCGTCGCGCAGCCGCTCGGCCCACTCTCCGGAGAGGTCGTTGGCCCCCATCGCCACGCCGACCACGGTCTGCCAGGCTGCCCAGGCGAGGTGCCGGTCGGGCGTGGCACACCCATCGGCGCGGATGGTTCCTTCGGGAGCCTCCTCAGTGACCTGGCTGATGAACTCCGCCCACCTTCCGGGGCATTCGGTGAGCACGGCGATCCCCGCGCGCAGGTCCGCGCTCCGTTTGGCGTCGTGCGTGGACAGTACGGTCGCCGTGCTCGGCCACTCGCGCTGCATCCGGGCACAGAACGCGTGAAACGCCTCCGGAGGCACCGCGGGTCGTCCCGGGTCGCCGCCGACCTCCGCGGCGGAGAGCAGCGGCACATAGCGGTAGCACGCCGTGTCCTCGACCGTCTTGGCCCGCAGCGCGGTCGCGGTCTGCGCGAACCGGGCCCGCAGCTCGGCCGGTTCGGGCCCGGTGCCGCCCGTCCGGCCCAGGAGCAGATCCCGCACATGGTCGACGGCCCGGGCCTCCTCGGGTACGGCGAAGACGGCCCGCGCCTGCTCAGCCGCTTCTTCTGTGAGGACCGACGCGGCGGCACCCCCGGCGCCGTAGGGCCGGTAGACCGGCAGTCGCACCAGGAGTTCGCACAAGGCGGCGCCCAGCGCCCAGGGCGCGTCGTCGCGTGCTTCGGGCACGGCCGCGACGCAGCGCACGGCCACCCGTACCAGCCGGTCCACCTCGGCCGCGAGGTCGTGCGTGACCACGCGGCGTGCGGCGCGCCGCACGGTCGCCTCCCAGCGGCCGCCCAGTGCGTCATCAGGGGCTGCGAACGCCCGGTAGTGGTCCAGGAGTCGGGGCACGCCGTCCGGGTCCACGAACAGGCCGTCGATGTGGCGCAGCGCGTCGTAGCCGGTGGTCCCGGCCACCGGCCAGGTGGCGGGCAGCCGCTCGCCGTCGGCGAGGATCTTCTCGACGATCGTCCAGCGGCCCCCGGTCTCCTGGTGCAGCCGGCGCAGATACGCCCCTGGGTCCGCGAGCCCGTCAGGGTGGTCGATCCGCAGCCCGTCGGCGACGCCCTCCCTCAGCAGCCGTACCGCCGTGGCGTGCGTCGCCGCGAACACGTCGGGCTCCTCGACCCGTACTCCCATGAGTTCCGAAATCGTGAAGAACCTTCTGTAGTTGAGCTCGGTCCGGGCAAGGCGCCACCAGGCGAGGCGGTACCACTGCGCGTCGAGCAGTTCGGGCAGCGGCAGCGCCGCGGTGCCGTCACGGAGCGGGAACTCCTGGTCGTCGTAGCGCAGTACGCCGTTCTCGACGCTCAGCCGGTGCAGCTCGTCGTCGATCCGGCGAGCCAGGACGGGCAGCAGTACGCGCCCGCCGCCCGCCTCCCAGTCGATGTCGAACCAGCGCGCGTACGGCGAGTGCGGGCCCTCGCGCAGCACCTCCCACAGGGCCCTGTTGTGTCGCGGCAGCGCTGCCATGTGGTTCGGCACCAGGTCCAGGACGAGTCCGAGCCCATGCGCGCGGGCCGTGCCGGAGAGCGCGCGCAGCCCCTCCTCGCCGCCGAGTTCGGCCCGCACGCGCGCGTGGTCCACGACGTCATAGCCGTGCTCGGAACCGGGCACCGCCTCGAACACGGGGGACAGGTGCAGATGGGAGACCCCCAGCCCGGCCAAGTACGGCACGACGGCCCGGGCGGCCGCGAACGGGAACCGCGGGCTCATCTGTAGTCGATAGGTGGCGGTGGGCGGCACAGGGACGTGGTCCGGTAACGCGCGCGTCATGCGAACCTACGTACCCGCCTGGCGGGGTTTCGTGCCATCGCCGCATGTCGGCGTGAACAAGCCCGCCGATAGCGTCGGACGATGGCTGACGGGGAGGCGAACGCGGCGCACCACCACGTCGACGGCACCGCGCGCGACCTGGCGGACGACGCGCCACGCCGCACGGCAGACGACCGGCCGGGGGGCCGGAACGCAGGCCGGAAGCCGAACCGTGACGCCGCACGGGGAGGGGCCCAGGGCGTCGCAGGAGAGCCCGAGCGGGACGCCGTACGGGATGGGGACCGGGACCTGACGCCGGGGCCGGGACCGGGCCGCGGCGGCGAGCTGCCACGGGACCGGGACACCGAACGGTCACCCGACCCGGGCTTCGCACGATCACTGGATCGGAGCACCGTACGGTCGCTGGACCGGAGCACCGTACGGTCAGCGGACCGCGACGCCGACCAGACGCCGGATGGGGGTGCTGTGCGTGCATCGGCTCGGGACGCCGTACCGGACCCCACAGGTGACGGCGGGGAGCCGGAGCCGCCCGGCGCGCTGCGCAGCTACCGCGAGGTGATCGGCCTCTCGGGGGCCCTGCTCCCCGTGATCTCCTTCCTCGGCCGACTGCCGACGGCGATGATTCAGCTCGGCAGTGTCCTGCTGGTCACCCGGACCAGCGGTTCGCTCGCCACCGGTGGTGTGGTGGGCTGTGCCCTCGCCCTCGGGCAGGTCTCCATGGGCCCGTTCGTGGGGCGGCTCGCGGACCGGCACGGCCAGCGGCCCGTGGTGCTCGCCTTCTCGGCGCTCAACGCCGTGGCGATCGCCGTGTTCACGCTCGGCGCCCTGCTCGGTCTCGCCACGCCCCTGCTGCTCCTCCTCGGGGCGCTCGCGGGCGCCAGTGTGCCGGGCATCGGCCCGCTCGCCCGGGCCCGTCTGGTGGCGCTCGCCCGGGCCAAGGGGGCGCGGGATCGCCTGGTGAACTCGGTGCTCTCCCTGGAGAGCACCATGGACGAGGTGTCCTTCGTGCTCGGCCCCGCGGCGGTCGGGCTCGGGGCCGTACTCGGCCACGAGGCGTACGCCTTCGGGCTCGCGGCGCTCCTCGTCGCCCTGTGCGGCACGGCCTTCGCGCTGCACCCGACGGCCCGCGCGGTGCGCCCCGCGGGCAGGCCACGCGCGCGTGCGGAGGGGGAACCCGCACGCGCGCGTGGTGGCCGTCCCCGGATACCGCGCCAGGTGTATGTCGTCCGGGTCGGCCTCGTCCTCCTGGGCGTGCTGCTCGGTGGCTGCGGCGCCGGGATCACCGCCCTGACCCGGGAGCTCGGCCGGCCCGACCACGCCGCCCTTGTGTACGCGGCGATGGGCGTGATGAGCGCCGTGGTGGGCCTCTCGATGGCCGCCGTGCCCGAGCGCATCGGGCTGCATCTGCGCTGGCGGACGGCCACGGCGGCGGCCGCGCTCCTTTCGCTGCCGCTGCTGTGGACGGACAGCCTGTGGGGCCTGTACGCCGTCGTGACCGTGTTCGGTGCCATCTACGCCCCGAACCTCATCACCGGATTCGGCCTCACGGAGCGCGCCGTACCGCGGCAACGGCTCGCCGAGGGCATGACGTTCGCCGCGAGCGCCTTCGTCGGCGGTCAGGCCGTGACCCTGGCGATTGCCGGTCGGCTCGCCGAGTCCTACGGCGCCGTCGCGGCGTTCGCGGTCGGCACCGTGGCCGCCGGACTCGCCTTCGTGGTGGCGCTGATCTCCCGCCCCGGGCAGGTGTCCGGCGCCGTCTGACACGTCAAGGGCGAGCCTCGCGCCCTCCCTCGAATTGCGATGGATCTTCTCGAAAACGCGGGAACCCGCACGGAGTTGAGATCGTTCGACAAGGTACAAGGACCGCTCGAAGCGGGCAGGTCAGGAGCCCTTCAGGGCGTCGCGCACAGGGGGATACGCTATGAAACCGCTCACTCCACGGGACCCACCCATCCGGAACGGGCTTGCACAGCAAGGGGGTTGAGAAAGGAGCCTGTGCATCCGGCTGCACGCCCGCCGCTCCAGGAGTACCCTTCCTTGATCGTTGAACGGGGTCTCGACCACGGCCCCGACCATGATCTCCACGGAGGTCCCAGGGGGAGCGGAAGGCGGTGCACGGGTGAGCTCGGGAGGGCTGGAGCTGCCCCCTGGCGAGGACGGTCGCGAGGGAGGTTCCACGGACGACCCGCCCACAGCGGTATCCCTGGCACGCCCCATGGAGACCACGGCGCAGATAGGCCCCGAGCTGGAGTGGGGCGCCGAGGCCTGGAACGAGGTGCGTACCCGCGCCCAGCGGGCAGGGCGTGCCTACATCTGGCTGAACCTCGTCGAGCAGCGACTGCGCGCCGTCGTGGCCGCCGTCCTGCGCCCCATCTACGAGCCCGTCCACGGCGACGACTGGGTGGTGGCCGCGGCGGGTCCGGCGGGCCAGGAGTGGGTGCAGCGCGCCGTCGCCGTACGTGAAGTGAGCCGCCGCAAGGGGTACTTGCTCGACCCCGCCGATGACAACGTGCTGAGCTTCCTCACCCTGCCCCAGCTGCGCGAGCTGATGGTGCAGCACTGGCCCTGCTTCGAGCCGTACTTCGATGACCGCAGGGACGTCGAACTCGCCCTGGACGAGCTGGAGGTCACCCGGAACGTGGTCTCCCGCAACCGCGCGCTCTCCGTCGCGGTGCTCGGCCAGGCCGAGCGCGCCTCCGCCCGGCTCCTGGAGATGCTCGGCGCGGACTCGGATGTGCCCTCCGCCCGTCGGCTGCCCGTCGACGCGGTCGAGGACCTGGTCGGCGACCGGTACGGGGACGTGGTGGGCGTCCACTCCGACCGGGTGCGGCTGTTGCGGCAGTTCCCGGCCGAGGACCTCTTCGGGGGCGCCCGGCGCCTCGACGCCATCGGGATCGGCCTCAACCTCCTGGTGCAGAACTTCTCCGGACGCCGCCTGGTACGCCTTGCGGAGTCCGGCAGTCGGGTCCGCCTGCTCTTCCTCAACCCGGCGAGCAGCGCGGTCAAACGGCGCGAGCGCGAACTCGGCCTGAAGCGGGGCGAACTCAGCCGCTCGGTGGAGATGAACATCCTCCATATGCGACGGGTCCGCTCCCGCCTGCGCGACCCCGACGCCTTCCAGATCCATGTCTTCGACGAGACGCCGCGGTTCACGGCCTACCTGGTGGACGGCGACGGCGCGGACGGCATCGCGGTCGTCCAGTCGTACCTGCGCCGCAGCCGCGGCATGGAGGCGCCGGTGCTCGTGCTGCGCGGCGGGCGCCGGGTGGTCCGGGCCGGAGAGGGCGGGGAGCACGGCCTCTTCGACACCTACCGTGAGGAATTCGAGTCGTTCTGGGTGGATTCGCGCCCGGTGTCCTGATGCGAGTTCTGAGCCACGTCCTCACCTGCCCTGACCCGTTCTGAGCCGTCGTGACCGCGCGCCGCGTGCGGGCGTAAGCGGAATGCACCAGTCGGATTGTCAGTGGCGCATGGGATCGTGAAACGCACATGGGGGAGAGCACCACAAAGGAGGGGAAGCATGGGCTGGCACCGCGAGCTGCTGATCGGCTTCGACCTGGAGACCACGGGAACGGATCCGCGCGAGGCACGGATCGTCACGGGGGCGCTGGTGGAGGTCAAGGACGGAGAGCCGATGGGCCGCCGGGAGTGGCTGGCCGATCCGGGCATCCCGATCCCGCAAGAGGCCGTTGACGTGCACGGCATCACCAATGAACGGGCAGCCGTCGAGGGGCGCCCCGCCGACCGGGTCGCGGACGAACTCGCCCGCACCCTCGTCGGGTACTGGCAGACGGGCGTCCCGGTCGTGGCGTACAACGCCGCGTTCGACCTGACACTGCTGGCCGCCGAGCTCCGCCGGCACGGCCTGCCGTCGCTGCGCGACCGCCTCGGCACCGACCCGGCCCCGGTCGTCGACCCGTACACGATCGACCGCAGCATCGACAAGTACCGCAAGGGCAAGCGGAATCTGGAGGCCGTCTGCGCGGAGTACGGCGTCACCCTCGCCGCCGCGCACAACGCCTCGGCGGACGCGCTCGCCGCGGCCCGCCTCGCCTGCGCGATAGCCGACCGCCACCCGAAGGTCGCGGCCCTCGGCCCGGCGGAGCTGCACCGTCGGCAGATCGAGTGGTACGCGGAGTGGGCGGCGGACTTCCAGAACTTCCTGCGCCGTAAGGGAGACACGACCGCGGTGGTGGAATCGGCCTGGCCCCTGCGGGAAGCGACGGGCTGACCGGGCGGGAACCGGACCGGGGCCTGTCGCCCCTGCGGCGACGGACCGGAGGTCCCGCCACCTCCCGGCGACGGGTGGCCCTACGGCGGCCCGCCACGCTGTCAGAACGGGTACCAGCGCACCTCCGCGTCCCCGTCCCGCAGTGAGGCGACCCGACGCCGGAACTCCGCCAGCGCCTTGGGGTTGCTCGGTGCGTGCTGCGCCACCCATGCGCAGCTCGCCGTCTCCCGGGCACCCCGCAGCACGGCGCACCCGTCCCACTCCCGTACGTCCCAGCCGTACGCCGAGACAAAGGAGTTGTACGCCTCGGCGGGCAGCCCGTACCGGTCCCGGGACAGTGCCATGACCACCAGATCGTGCTCGCGGAAGTCCGACGAGAAGGTCTCCAGGTCCACCAGGACCGGTCCGTCGCCGCCGACATGGACATTGCGGGGCAGCGCGTCGCCGTGGATCGGCCCGGGCGGCAGGTGGGGCGTCAGAGCCGCGGCGGCCGTGGCGAACCCGTCCCGGCGCTCCCGCAGAAAGTCCGCGTCGGCCGGGTCGATCGCGTCGCCCGCGAGCCGCAGCCACCGCTCCACACCGCCGAGCAACTCCCGGCGCGGAAGCGGGAAGGGCGGCTCGGGCAGCGCATGCACCTTGCGCAGCAGTACGGCCAGGTCGGCGGGTTCCGCGGGCCGGACCGGTTCGCCGAGGCGATGCCAGAGCGTCACCGGGTGGCCCTCCACCACGCGGGGTTCCGCCTCCGCCGCCCGCACCGCGGGCACGTCCGACTTCTCCAGCCACGCGGCGATCCTGAGCTCGCGCCGTGCGCGGTCAAGGAGTTCGGGCGCATCCCGGCCCACCTTGACGACCAGGTCGCCGACGGCGAACACGGCGTTCTCGCCGAGGGCGAGCAGCCGCGCCCCGCCCGTGAGCCCCGCCGCGCCGAGGACCTCCCGCGCCCGCGCCTCGTCCATCACTGTCCTCCTGTGCCGTGCCGTGCCGTGCCGAGCCGTGCCTGTGCCTGCCCGGAGCCTGTCCTGCGCCTGTGCCCGTGCCTGGCCTCGTACCGCGCTTGTGCCAGTACTCGGCCTGCCGTCCGGCCCGGGGTGTTTCGGCGTACCCATCCGTGGCCAGTCTCGCAGCTCGCCCGAGCCGTATTCGCACAGGCCACAAGGCGTGCGCGGACGCTTGACGTATCAAGATCACGTCAGCACGATGACGGGGCCCTGACAGGGGTCCAGACGTCCACGAGCCCGCCCGAAGGAGCCCATTCCGTGACATTAGCGACCGCAACGGCGCGGTCAGCGAAGAGCGCCCCCGCACGGGGAGCGGCGGATCACGGTGCCTGGTTTCTGGTGCTGCCCGCGCTCATCCCCATCCTGGTCCTGAGCGTCGGCCCACTGCTCTACGGCATCGCCCTCGCCTTCACCGACGCGCAGTCGGGCCGGACGGCGGCCACCCAGTGGGTGGGCGGCCTCAACTTCCAGGATCTACTGAAGGACACGCTGTTCTGGGACTCGTTCCGGATCGGCCTCCTTTGGGCGGTCGGCGTCACCGTGCCGCAGTTCCTGCTCGCGCTCGGCCTGGCGCTGCTGCTGAACCAGAATCTCCGCTTCCGTTGGCTGGCGCGGGCGTTGGCGATCATTCCGTGGGCGATGCCCGAGGTGGTCGTGGGCATCATGTGGCGGCTCGTGTACCACCCCGACGCGGGCGTGCTTAACGAGACGCTCTCCGACCTGGGCCTGGGCGGCGGCCGTGACTGGCTGACCGGGACCGCTACCGCGCTGCTCGCGGTGATCGTCGTCGGCATCTGGGCCGGTATGCCGCAGACGACGGTCGCGCTCCTCGCCGGGTTGCAGAACACCCCGCGTGAGCTGCACGAGGCGGCGGCGATGGACGGCGCGAGCGCCTGGCGCCGGTTCCGGACGGTCACCTGGCCCGCGATCAAACCGGTCGCCCTCGCCATCTCGGCGCTCAATTTCATCTGGAACTTCAACTCCTTCGCCCTGGTCTACGTCCTGACCCAGGGCGGGCCCGGCGGCCGCACCCGGCTGCCCATGCTCTTCGCCTATGAAGAGGCCTTCCGTTACGGCCAGTTCGGCTATGCCGCCGCGATGGGCTGTGTGATGGTCGCGGTGATCTCGGTGATCCTCGCGTTCTATCTCGTGGGGCGGCTGAAGGGAGGCGACCAGTCGTGATGCGGACGAAACGGTCGGCCCGCGCCGCGCAGTACCTGGCGCTCCTCGTCTATCTGGTCTTCCTCGCCTTCCCCTTCGCCTGGCTGATCTCCACGGCCTTCAAACCGGCGAAGGAGCTCGGCAGCCTGCACCCCACGTGGATCCCCGAGAACCCGACCCTGGGCAACTTCCGGCAGGCCTTCGACGAGCAGCCGCTCCTTCAGGCCGCCGTCAACTCCCTGCTGGTGGCGCTCGGCGCGGCCCTGATCGCCGTCGTGATCGCGACGCCGATGGCGTACGTCATGGCCCGCCACCGCACCCGGCTCGCGAAGGCGGCGACCGGCTGGGTGGTGGTCAGCCAGGCGTTCCCCTTCGTGCTCATCATCATTCCGCTCTTCCTGATCCTGAAGAGCTTCCACCTGATCAACGCCCTGTCCGGTCTGGTCATGGTGTACGTGGTGTGGGCGCTGCCGTTCGCGCTGTGGATGCTCGTCGGGTACGTCCGCGCGGTGCCGCCCGAACTGGAGGAGGCCGCCGCGGTGGACGGCGCGGGCAAGGCACGCATCCTCGTCTCGGTCACCGCGCCGCTGCTCGCCCCGGGCATCGCCGCCACAGCGATGTTCGCCTTCATCACCGCGTGGAACGAGTTCTTCTTCGCGCTCGTCCTGCTCAAGACCCCGGAGAAGCAGACCTTGCCGGTCATCCTGAACCGCTTCATCGGCGCCGAGGGCGTGGCCGACCTGGGCCCGCTCGCCGCGGCCGCGTTCCTCGCGACCATCCCGTCGCTCGTGATCTTCGCGTTCATCCAGAGGCGGATCACGGGCGGCATGCTGGCCGGGGCGGTGAAGCACTGATGCGCCGCCCCACACGCTTCCCGCGTCGCACGCGGCTGTTGACGGCGGCCGGTGCGGTGCTTGCCCTGCTGGTAACCGGTCTTACCGGTTGTACCGGTGACGGCGATGGTTCCGGGAACGGGAAGATCACTCTCCAATTCCAGTCTCTCGCCTGGCAGAAGGAGTCGATCGACGCCAATAGGGAGCTCGTACGGGAGTGGAACGCCGGCCACCCCGATGTCCAGGTCAAGTATGTCCAGGGCAGTTGGGACAGCGTTCATGACCAGCTCCTCACCTCCTTCGAGGGCGGCGAGGCGCCGGACATCATCCATGACGCCTCGGACGACCTCGCGGACTTCGCGTACGGCGGCGATCTCGCGGATCTGCGGGGCCTGCTCCCCGCACGACTCAAGTCCGACATCCCGCAGCGCAGTTGGGAAACAGCCACCTTTGGGGACGGGGTGTACGGCGTGCCGTTCCTGCAGGAGCCGCGCGTTCTGATCGCCAATGCCACCTGGCTGAAGAAGTCCGGGGTCCGCATCCCCACGCCAGAAAAGCCGTGGAGCTGGCGGGAGTTCCGAGAGATCACCAAGGAGCTGAGCGGCGACGGCAAGTACGGGGTGGCGTGGCCGCTCAAGGAGCCGGTCTCGGCCACCCTGAACCTCTCCCTCTCCACGGGCGGCCAGGTCTTCCACCGTGGCGCGGACGACAAGGTCGAGATTCGCTTCGAACCGGCGGACCAGGTCGTTCCGGACACCGTGCACGCCCAGGTCACCACCGATAAGAGCGCGTCGAGTTCGACCCTCGGTATGGGTGGTTCGGACACGCTGCCCGGCTTCTTCGGCGGCAAGTATGCGATGGTCCCGCTCGGCTTCTCGTACCGCCAGCAGATCGCCCAGCAGGCGCCCGACGGCTTCGAGTGGCAGGTGCTTCCCGCCCCGGCCGGGCCCGACGGCCTCACGCAGGGGGTCAGTCCGCAGACGCTCTCCATCGCCGAGGACAGCCCGCACAAGAAGGAGGCGATGGAGTTCATCGACTTCCTGCTGCGGCCGGAGAACATGGTGCGGCTCGCGCGCGGCGACTGGATGCTGCCCACCGGCACCCAGGCCCTGAAGGACCCCGCGCTGCACACGGACAAGGACGGCTGGTCGACCGGAACTGCTCTGGCGGAGCATCTGCGTTCGGCGCCGGCCCAGTCCGTACGCGGCTATCCGGAGTGGAAGGACAAGGTCGCCACACCCGCGCTACAGGAGTACTACAGCGGGGCCATTGATGGGGCGGAACTGAAGAAGCGTCTGGTGGAGGACGGGAATCTGGTGCTCGCGCGCTATCAGCGGTGAGCCGGAACAGATCGGTGAGTTGAGCCAGGAGCCAGGAGCCAGGAGGGGGCGGCGGACGGGACGATACGTCTCGTACAGGTTGCACGAGACGTATCGTCTCGTCTACGGTAGGCGCATGACCGCACCCAAGCACGCCCATATCGCCATGTTCTCCATCGCTGCCCACGGGCATGTGAACCCGAGCCTCGAGGTGATCCGGGAGCTCGTCGACCGGGGCCACCGGGTGACGTACGCGATTCCGGAGGCGTTCGCGGAGAAGGTCGCCGCCACCGGAGCCGAGCCCAAGATCTGGCGTTCCACGCTGCCCGGCCCGGACGACGACCCGGAGGCGTGGGGCGGCGCCGAACTCATCGACAACATCGAGCCGTTCTTCACCGACGCCGTGCAGGCGCTGCCGCAACTCATCGAGGCGTATGAGGACGACCGGCCGGACCTGATCCTCTACGACATCACGGCGTATCCGGCCCGGATCCTTGCCCATCGCTGGAGCCTGCCGATCATCCAGCTCTCGCCGAACATCGTTGCCTGGGAGGGGTACGAGGAAGAGGTGGCCAAGCCGATGTTCGAGCCACTGAAGCAGACGCCGCGCGGCAAGGCGTACTACGAGAACTTCGAGCGCTGGCTGGCGGAGAACGGCCTCTCGATCAGCGTCGAGGACTTCGGCGGCCGCCCTGACCGCGGCATCGTGCTCATCCCCAAGGCCCTGCAGTGGCAGGCCGACCGGGTCGACCGATCCGTCTACACGTTCGTCGGAGCCTGCCAGGGCGACCGCGCCGAGCAGGGCGACTGGCAGCGCCCGGCGGGCGCCGGCAAGGTGGCCCTGGTCTCGCTCGGCTCGGCCGTCACCAAGCAGCCGGCGTTCTACCGGGAGTGCGTCGAGGCCTTCCGCGACATGCCCGACTGGCACCTGGTGCTCCAGATCGGCAAGCACGTCGACCCGGCCGAACTCGGCGAATTGCCCGCCAATGTGGAGGTCCATCGCTGGGTGCCGCAGCTCGCGATCCTCAAGCAGGCGGACGCCTTCATCACGCACGCGGGGGCGGGCGGCAGTCAGGAGGGTCTTGCCACCGCGACGCCGATGGTTGCCGTACCGCAGGCCGCCGACCAGTTCGGCAACGCCGAGGTGCTCGCCTCGCTCGGCGTCGCGCGCCATCTGCCGACCGAGGAGGCGAGCGCGGAGGCGTTGCGCGAGGCGGTGCTCACGCTCACCGGGGACCCCGAGGTCGCCCGCCGACTCAAGGAGATCCAGGCGGAGATGGCCCAAGAGGGCGGCACCCAGCGTGCCGCCGACCTCGTCGAGGCCGCACTTCCGCGGTGACCCCTCGGGGCGGGCGGCCGGTCACAGGCCCCGACGCACAGTGGCTCGTTGCCTGTGACCGGCCGCCCGACCGGAAACGCTCAGGTAACGGGCCATCGGCGCTTCCATGCCATTGACCCGTCATGAAGGGAAGACCGTTACCCACGGTCAAAGGTTGTGCTCGGCGCTTCTTGTTCCTCGGGTTACGGCGTTCTTAGCGTGAGGTGAACACCCTTCGAACGCCAGGAAGTTGAGATGCGCCGAGACATACCGTCCCTCGACGAGGTGCGCCGTATCACGCAGAAGAAACGCGATGCGTGGTGGACCGTGCTCCTCGTCGACCCGCTGGCGACGCGGCTCGTCCGGCAGTCCGCGTTGCGTACCCGGATCTCCCCGAACCAGATCACTTGGGGCGCCTTCCTGCTCGGGCTCGGCTCCGCCGCGTGTTTCGCGTTCGGCGACTGGCGCTGGCTGATCGCCGGTGCCGTCATTTATCACCTGAGCTTCATCCTGGACTGCATGGACGGCAAGGTCGCCCGGCTCACCGGCACCGGCTCGGTGTTCGGGGCGTGGCTGGACTTCGTCTTCGACCGGATCCGGGTGATGGTGTGCGCGGTGGCCCTGATGGCGGGCCAATACCAGCGCACGGGCGAGAGTGTCTATATCTGGCTGGCGCTCGTTGTGGTCGGCCTGGACACGCTCCGTTACATCAACTCGCTGGAAATTTTCAAAATCCGTCACAGCATGCGCAAACAGATCAAAGCGCGCATGAAGGAGGCGCGGCGCGCGGAGAATCAGGCCGAGCTCGCCTTCATGGAGGACCTGCTGCGTGAGAACCCCGAGGCCGACATCGAGCAGGACCTGCAGGCGGCGCGCGACGGTGCGGGGGCCGAGTCGGCCGCTCCGGAAATGGCTGAGGCTGGGGCTGCCGGGGCGGAGTCTGCCGAGTCCGGGGTTCCCGCGCGGAGTGCCCAAGTGATCGATCTGCACCAGGAATTCCGGCACCGATTCCCCTGGTATCTGCGCTGTCGCTCGTTCCTCCTCGGTAAGCGGATCCGGAGCCACCTGGTCAGCGGGATCGAGTTTCAGATGGGCGTCTTCATCATCGGCCCGCTGTTCGACGCGGTGATTCCGGCCACCGTGGTTGCGGGGGCCCTGCTCCTCGTCTTCGAACTTGCCATCGTCTACAAACTGTTGCTCTCCACCAGGGACTTCGCGCGCACGATGGACAGCTTCGAGCGGCAGCGACTCGCCGCGGCCGCCTGAGCGGAGGCTGACGTTCCGTCATATTTCGAAGGGCGCTCTGCGATTTGCGCAGAGCGCCCGTTTTGTTATTACAGAGGCTTGTTGAACAAGTCACAGGTGCATGTAGGTATTGATCTGCGCGCGTCAATCCGACAGGGTTTCGTCCCAACCCCCGCAGATCTTCCGGGTCTACGGGGGTAGAGACAGCAACGCTTCTGAGTACCCCCCACAAACCCCCACATACCACGAGGAGATCCCTCTTCATGGCAAATCACAAGCGTGCCCGCAACATCAAGCTCACCGCGGCGATAGCCACCGCTGCCACCGCAGTGGGCGTGACTGTGTTCGCCAGCCCGTTCGCGGGCGCCGCCCCCGCCGAGGGCAAGGTCTACGGCACCAACGCCAAGGGTGCGATCGACGGCAGCTACATCGTGATGCTCGACGAGGACGCGAAGAGCGCCGCCTCCTCCAAGAAGGACCTCGCCAAGGAGTACGGCGGCACCCTGAAGCGCAACTACTCGGCCGTCGACGGCTTCTCCGCCTCCGGCCTCTCGGAGACCGAGGCCAAGCGCCTGGCCGCCGACCCGGCGGTCTCCAAGGTCGTCCAGAACAAGAAGTTCTCCATCAACGCCACCCAGGACAACCCGCCGTCCTGGGGCCTGGACCGCATCGACCAGGAAGACACCGAGGGCGACAAGAAGTACACGTACCCCGACGCCGCCGGTGAGGGCGTGACGGCGTACGTCATCGACACTGGTGTCCGGATCAGCCACAAGGACTTCGAGGGCCGCGCCAAGCACGGCTTCGACGCGGTCGACGGCGACGACTCGGCGGATGACGGCAACGGGCACGGGACGCATGTCGCCGGCACCATCGCGGGTGCCGCCCACGGTGTCGCCAAGAAGGCGAACATCGTGGCCGTCCGGGTCCTCGACGACAACGGCTCGGGCACCACCGAGCAGGTCGTCGCCGGTATCGACTGGGTCACCGAGAACGCCGAGGGTCCGTCCGTCGCCAACATGAGCCTCGGCGGCGGCGCTGACGAGGCCCTGGACGAGGCGGTCCGCAAGTCCATCGCCGCGGGTGTCACCTACGGTGTCGCGGCCGGCAACGAGTCCTCCGACGCGAGCCAGAGCTCCCCGGCCCGGGTCAAGGAGGCCATCACGGTCGCCTCCTCCACCGACGCCGACGAGCAGTCCGACTTCTCCAACTTCGGCGAGATCGTGGACATCTACGCCCCGGGCTCGGACATCACGTCGACCTGGAACACGGACGACGAGGCCACCAACACCATCTCCGGTACGTCGATGGCCACCCCGCACGTCGTGGGCGCCGCTGCCGTCTACCTGGGCGCCAACAAGGACGCCACCCCCGAGCAGGTCGCCAAGGGCCTGACCGACGGTGCGACCCCGGACAAGATCACCAACCCGAGCGAGGGCACGCCGAACAAGCTGCTCAAGGTCGTCGAGTAACCACCCCTTTCCGTCAACGGGGTTCCCTGGGGAGCTGCCTCCCCGGGAACCACCTGCGGCGCGCGCCCGCGGCCCCCGCGATCCGGGGTCCGCGGGCCATCAAGGACCGGCGGCCGTCGTGCCAACCCCCACGGGGCACGACGGCCGCCTTCTGCGTGCCCATCGCGCCGCCGTGCTTCTTCTGTTCCGCCCGGTTCCACGCGACCTGCGCGGCCACTCTCGTACGTCCCGAGCTGCTTGCTCCGACGCTCGGTGCTGCCGCGCACTCTCGTAGTGCGCTCGTGCGCGGCCACGGCTGTCTAGGGTGTCGCCCATGACGAGGTATGCGGCCCTACTGCGGGGCATCAATGTCGGCGGACACCGCAAGGTGCCGATGGCCGATCTCAGGGAGCTGCTCACCGGCCTCGGCCACGGTGACGTACGCACCCACCTCCAGAGCGGCAACGCCGTCTTCACCAGCGGGTCCGGCGACGAGGACGCGCTCGCCGCCGAGCTGGGCAAGGCCATCGAGGACCGCTTCGGCTTCGCCGTGGACTGCCTGGTGCGCAACGGCGCGTATCTCCAGGCCGTCGTCGACGACTGCCCTTTTCCCGCCTCCTCTCTGGAGCCGAAACAACTGCACGTCACCTACTACTCGGAGCTCGTGGGGCCGGAGCGGTTCGACTCCGTCGAACGGGCTGCGTATGCCCCGGAGGACTTCGCCCTCGGCGATCGGGTGCTGTATCTCTACGCGCCGGACGGGCTCGGCCGCTCCCGGCTCGCCGAGGTCCTCGCCCGCCCCGGCCTGGTCAAGGGTCTCGTCGCCACCACGCGTAACTGGAACACCGCCACCAAGCTCGCGGAGCTGACCCGTGCCTGAGCGCTCATCGGCCGTGTAAGCCGCCATCGGGGGCGAACTGCGGCTGCTCGCCACCGAGGTGCGCCACTCGCCGGAACTGCTCGGGGCGCTGCTGCACCCGGAGTTCACCGAGATCGGCGCCAGCGGGCGGCGCTGGGACCGCACCGCGATCATCGCCGCGCTGACCGAGCAGGCAGCACCGGGGGACCGGCCCATCACCACCTCCCGGATGCGCGGCGTCCAGCTCGCGGACGATCTGGTCCATCTCACCTTCGACACCAAGAACAACGGCCAGGCCACCCACCGGAGTTCCCTGTGGCGCCGCACAAATCAGAGCTGGCTGCTCTGGTTCCACCAGGGGACCCCGGTCAATGACGGTCAGGCAGGCTGACCCGGCACACACCCCGCGCGGTGTGCGACAGGACCTCGCCCGGAACCCGTAGACGCGGATCCGCGAACAACCGCCGCCGCTCGTCCGGCGAGTCGGCGGCGACCGCGTCGAGCAGGGCGAGGTCGTCCGGAGTCAACTCGGCCTCGGGAACGGCCCCGAGACCCCAGGTGTCCCACGGCAGCACCTCCACGCCGTTGAGCGCCGCGAGGTCCCGCAGGACGCTGCCGCGGACGAACCAGAGGCCGGTGACCGACGGGAGGGTACTCACCCCGAAGTCCGCCGGATCGGCCCGACCCGCGCGGCACTCCCGCCACGCCTCCCCGCCGGTCAGAAATTGCTCCCGCGGTACGTCGAGAGGGTCGAACGGTACGTCGTAGCCGGTGAGCACCTGGGCGTCCGCGAGTACCCAGCCGTGGTCCGGGTGTTCGTACTCGGTCACCCAGTGGTCATCGTGGAAGCCCGGTACGAAGTACCGGGCGAAACCACAGCGCACGCGCGCGTGCGTCCCGGTATGCCGCAACAGGCAGCACAAAAGAAGGGCGAAGTCCCGGCAGGTGCCGGTGAACCGGTGTCGCGTCGGGCGCGGGGTGTCCAGAGGGGCGTCGTTGCGCGCCCGGACGAGCGCGAGGAGGTCGGCGACGTAGCGAGTCTCGGGGTCTTCGCGGCGATCCTCGGGCAGGGTGCGGCCGTCACGGTGGTACTCGTTCCGGTGGACGATCAAGTTCCTTGTGAGGGCCGCGAGTTCGGCTGGGCGCCGGGGTAACTCTCGCAGCTCCCGGAGTATCTCGGGGTCGGTGCCCGGGTTGCTGCAGGCGCTCTGCCGGAGCGGAGAGCCGGGTGTGTGTGGAGGCATGGCCCCAGCGTGGACCTTGCCCCAAGGGCAAGGTCCACGCGCGCGTGCTACGGCTGTGGCGGTGCCAGGGCGTCCAGGCGGGCCACCTCGTCGTCGGTGAGCCGGATCGAGGCGGCGGTCACGTTCTCCTCCAGGTGGGCCAGCCTGCCCGTGCCGGGGCTCGGGCAGAGCACGGGCGAGTGCTGCAGCAGCCAGGCCAGGGCGATCTGTCCGGGCGTCGCGTCGTGGGCGCGGGCGATCTCCGTGCACACCGGGTCGGCGGTCACCGAGCCATGACCGAGCGGGAACCACGGGAGGAAGGCGATGCCGCGATGTTCGCAGTACGTGAGGAGGGCCTCGTCAGCGCGGTCCAGAACGTTGTAGCGGTTCTGCACCGAGGCGATCGGAACGAGCCGCACGGCCGCCTCGAGCTGCTCCAGGGTGATCGTGGTCAGCCCGATGTGCCGGATCTTGCCCTGGGCCTTGAGCTCGGCGAGCGTGCCCAGCTGGTCGGCCATCGGGACCTCGGGGTCGAACCGGTGCAGCTGGTAGAGGTCGATGGTGTCGGCCTTGAGCCGCTGCAGGCTGGCGTCGCACATCTCCCGCAGCCGCCGCGGGCTCCCCTCGATGTGCCAGACATTCGGGCCGGTGCGCACCACGCCGCCCTTGGTGGCGATCACGACGTCGGCGGGGTACGGGTGCAGTGCCTCGGCGACGAGTTCTTCCGCGATGTTCGGCCCGTAGTTGTCTGCGGTGTCGACCAGCGTGACGCCGAGCTCCACGGCCCGGCGCAGCACGGCCACCGCTTCGGCCGGGTCGCCCCGCGGGCCCCACCAGCCGCGTCCGGTCAACTGGCCCGTGCCGAAGCCCAGACGGCGGACGGGCAGCTCGCCGCCGATGGCCAGGGTGCTCGGGTGACGTCCGTGGTTGCTGCGGTCCGTGGTGTTCATGGGCGGAAGCTATCCCAGGTCGTGAGGGCGGGCGCGGCTGGGCCGGACGGTTTGCCGTACGGGCTGTCCGCGCGGACCGATGGGGGCCGCCGGGTGGGCCCACGGGCGTTGCCGAGCGAGTTATCCACAGGAATTACGCGCTCCGGATGTGATTCGGCGATTCGGTCTAGCGTGATCGACGCACGGCAACGCAGCCCGGCACCCGGCGAGACGGGGCCAAGCGGCAGAACGCGCCGCGCCGTGCCGCGTACGACGAATTGCCCGACGGGGGAGGGGAGATGCACGGAAGCCTGCCGTTCATCGGCATCAGCACGCTCGTCTACGGCTTGGTCGGCCTCTGCGGTCTGACCGCGTGGGCGGGAAGCACGGTCCGGACCCGGGTCCGGAGCAACGGGGGAGCAGGGGGAGCACACCATGGGGAGTCACACCAGTAACAGTCGCGGCGTGACCGTCATCGTGCCCGCGCACAACGAGGAGACCGGTCTGCCGGCCACCCTCGAATCGCTGGCCCGGCAGACGGTGCCGCCCGCCGAGATCATCGTTGTCGACGACGCGTCCGACGACCGCAGCGGAGAAGTCGCGAAGGCCCACGGCGCGACTGTCTTGAGACCACCGCACAACCAAGGGAGCAAGGCCAAGGCACAGAACTACGCCCTGCCTTACTGCGCAACGGAGTTGGTGCTCGCCGTCGACGCCGACACCGTCCTCGCGCCCGACTACATCGAGCGCACCGCCGCCGTCTTCGACGACCCTGACGTGGCTGTGGCGGCGGGCAACGTCCAGACCCGCTTCACCCGCACCGTCTGGGAGCGCGGCCGCTCCATCGAGTATCTCTTCGGCTTCCATTGGCACCGCCCGATCCAGCACCGCGCGGGCAGCCCCATGGTGTGCTCGGGCTGCTGCTCCGTGTTCCGGCGCGCGGATCTGGTCGCCTTCGGCGGCTTTCCCGAGCGCACCATCGTGGAGGACATGGACTACTGCGTTCCGCTCGACCACCGCATCCTGACGCGCGACGGCTTCAAGTACTACGACGAGCTGACCGTGGGCGAGGACGTCCTGACGCTCGACCACAAGGCGGGCACGCTGGTGTGGGCGCCCCTCGAAGAGGTCTGCGTCTTCGACTACGACGGCGAGTTGTACCGCCTGGAGCGTGAGGACGGCTGGTCGGTCGAGTGCACGCCGAACCACCGCTGGCCCGTACTCACCGCCACCGGCGAGCGGACCATGAGAACGGCGCGCGAACTACGCCTCGGCGAGGGAGGCGGGGACGGTCAACGGCTGCCCTTGACGGGGCGGTACCGCGCGGACGGCGAGCTGTCTCCCCGCCTGGCCTCCCTCATCGGGCGGGGCTTGGCGGCCGGGCGGGACGACGCCACGGGCGGTACTTCATCCGGCACCGCACCCAGTGCCTCACCCAGCACGTCAACCGGTGCTTCGCCGGGTACGTCGCCGCCGGACGGCGCGCATACGGAGTTCGGCTCAGGCCGGGAGCGGGACGAGGCCCTGAGCTATCTGAGCGACGAGGCGAACCTGCCGTCCGTGGTCGGTCGGCTGTCCGCAGAGGCCGCCCGGGCCATGTTCGACGCCATCGTGCCGACGGACGGTACTCCGCGCCCCCAGCACCGCGGCCCGGTGCGCGAGGCGATCCAGATGCTCGCCCTCATGACCGGCCGCGCCGCTCATCTCCCGCCAGGCACGCCAGACATCCGCGTCAGCCCTGCGGGGCGGACGCTCGACCCCGGCACAGGCGTCGTCCGGCGGCACCACAGAGGCAAGGTGTGGTGCCCGCGTACCGCACACGGAACGTGGATCGTGGAGAACGACGGGGCGGTCATCCCGACCGGGAACACCTGGTCCCAACAGAGCCTGGGCAAGCGGGCCGTGTACGTGGGCGACGCCGTCGCCCGGGCTGCGGACCCGGAGACGCTCACCTATCTGCGCAAGCAGGTGTGGCGGTGGATGGCCGGCTTCTGCCAGAACGTACGCCTGCATCTGCCGAACCTGTGCGTCAGGAAGCCGATACTCGCCCTCTGGGTTCTGCTCGCCCTGTTCGAGATCGTCACGGCACCGCTCTGGTGGGCCATACCGTTCATCGCCGCGGCCACGAGTGAGCTGACCATCGGCCAGACCTTGGCCTGGTGGACGGCGGCCGAGCTCCTGCTCACCGCGCCCGTCCTGCTGTACGCCGCCCACAGACGCAAGCTGTCGATGGCCCGCGTGCTGCTCGACCTGCCCTGCGTGTACGCGACGAAGGTCGTCAACCTCGTCTATGCCTGGAAGGCGCTGATCGTCGAACTCGTCCTCGTACCGCTCCGGCTGACCAAGGGACTGACCGTCTACGAGAAGGGCCGCCCCTCGATAACCGCCGTGCGCTGACGAGCTGGGGTCGAGCGGGGGCTGAGGCCGGAACGTCCGCGATGGTCCGAGGCCAGAACGCGGCGATGGGCCGGGCCCCGAACGCGGCGATGGGCCGCGGCGGGAGCGCGGCGATGGGCCGTCAGGCGATCAGTGCCTCGCGCACCGCCGGACGCGCCGCCACCTCCACGTAGCGCTGCAGGAGCAACCGCGCCAACTCCGGGGCGGGGCCGAGCACATCGGCCAGGACGTCCGCGCCACCCTCCCGGGCGCCCCGGGCGATCCGGTCGGGGAGAAAGCCGGGGGCGATGACGTACGGCGCCACCGCCACCCGGCGCACGCCCTCGGCGCGCAGTTCCCGCACGGCGTCCTCCGTGCGGGGCAGAGATGCGGAGGCGAACGCAGGCCGCACGGCACACCAACCGGTGCGCCGCCACTCCCGCGCGATTTCAGCGATCGCTGCGATCGCCTCCGGGTCCGAGGAACCCGCCGAGGCCAGGACGACCCCGGTCGCGTTCTTGTCGCCGGGCGCGAGCCCGGCCTCGTACAACCGCCGCTCCAAGGCATCGAGGAGCAGCGGGGCGGGGCCGAGCACCCCGGCCTGGCGGATCCGCAGCCGGGGCAGCCGGGCGGTCGCCTCGTGCAGGACGGCCGGGATATCGGCCTTGGCGTGGAAGGCCCGGGTCAGTAGCAGCGGCAGCGCCACCACATCGTGGGCGCCGTCGGCGTGGAGCCGTTCGAGGACCTGGGGCACGGAGGGGGTGTTGAAGTCGAGGAAGCCGGTCTCCACGCGCAGCCCGGGGCGCAGCGCACGCACGCGCCGCACCAGGGCGTGCACGGTCGCGGCGTGCCGCGGGTCGCGGCTGCCGTGGGCCACGACGAGAAGCACGGGCGCCCGGCGCCCGATCACCAGAGGAAGGGATTGATCACGCATGACGACCTACCGTTCAGACCCGGGCCGTGGCCAGGCCCCGGCCGTGCAGCACTCGGCGTTCCACGGGAGCGAAGACGGCCGACTCGACGAGGACCCCGACGGCCAGGATCAGGACAACGGCGGCAAGGACCAGGCTGAGTTCCCCGCTCTGCTTGCCCGCGTCGAGCATCCGTCCGATGCCCGGCAGCGGTGTCGCGGTGATCAGCTCGGCGGTCATCAGGGCGCGCCAGCCGAAGGTCCAGCCCTGCCGGAGTGCGGCGACGAACCCAGGCAGCGCCGCCGGTACCAGGACGTGGGCCGCGCCGCGGAGCCCGGAGGCGCCCATGGACCGGCCGGCCCGAAGGAGCAGCGGCGGTACCTGGTCGACCGCGGAGGCGACGCCGACGGCGATCGACGGCACCGCGCCGAGCAGCACCACGGCATAGACCGCGCCCTCGGAGTTGCCCAGGGCGATGACGGCCACGGGCACCAGGGCGGCGGCGGGCAGCGACTGAAGGGAGGAGAGGATCGGCCCGAGTACGGTGCGCAGCGCAGCGACCCGGGTCAAAAGCAGGCCCAGGGGAACGCCGACGGCCGCGGAGGCGGCGAAGCCCACGAGGCAGCGCAGCAGGCTCTGCGCGAGCGCGGGAAGCAGGGTGCCGTCGGACCAGGCCGTGGCGAGCTCGTCCCCGACCGAGGCGGGGGAGGGGAGCGTCGCGGACCAGTTCAGGGCGTACGCGAGCTGCCACAGAAAGAGGACCGCGGCGAGGGCGATCAGCGGCGGGCCGGCCTTGGCGAGCACACGGCGGTAGGCGGTCTTGGCGGTCGACGGCGTCGGCGCCTCCAGGGCGTCGAGCCCGGAGGCCACCTCGTCGGCGGGATCCGCCGCGACACCGCCGCCCACGCTCCCGTCCACCGGGACGGCCCCCACACCCGCGGGCTGCTGGGCCTGATGGGCGTCGTGGGTGTGCTCAGTCTGGTGGGTCTGCTGCGCCAGGTGGGTGTGCTGAGTCTCCTGGGTCTGCTGCGCCTGGTGGGGATTCTGGTCCGGAGACTCACCGTTCCCAGAGGGCTCGTCCGCCCCGGTCGGCTCGACGTCCCGCTCGGCCGACCTGGCCGAACCGGCCGACTTGGCCGAACCGGCCTGCTCGGACGCCCGAGCGGGCTCATCTGCCTCCCGCGCGGGCCTCTCCGCATCCGGTGCGGACCTCTCCGCTTCCGGCGCAGGCCTCCCCGCCTCCGGCGCGGATCCCTCCGGCTCCCGACCGGCCCCAACTGCCTCTGGCCCGGACCCCCTTGCCTCTACGGCGGACTTCTCCGTCGCGGACCCCCTCGCCTGTACAGCGGACTTCTCTGTCGCGGGCGCGGGCCTCTCCGCCGCGGAAGCGGATCCCTCCACCTCACGGGCGGACCCATCCGTGTCCGGGACGGACCCACCCGCGTCCAGGGAGGACCCACCCGTGTCCAGGGAGGACCCACTCGTGTCCGCGGGGGAGCCCTCCGCCTCCAGGGCAGGCTCCGCTGGCTGCGCGTCAGACTCGTCTGCCGCCAGTGCGGGCTCCTCGGCGTCGCGGTCCTCCCTGGTGCGCACGGGCGCCGAGGGGGACGTGGCGTCAGTGGCGGGCATGGCGGACGATCTCCTCGTGCAGGTGGCCGGTGATCTCTCGCGCCTGGGACGTGACGTCGGCGTCCTCGATCCGGCGGGGGTAGGGAATGTCGACGTCCCACTCGCGGGCGATCCGGCCCGGGCGTGAGCCGAGGAGGATCACGCGGCTGCCGAGGCGTACGGCCTCGCGGACGTTGTGGGTGACGAAGAGGATAGTGAGCTTGCGCTCGGTCCAGACCCGGGTCAGCTCGTCGTGCAGCAGGTCCCGGGTGATCGCGTCGAGCGCGGCGAACGGCTCGTCCATCAGGAGGACTTCGCTGCCCTGGGCGAGGGCCCGGGCCAGGGCGACGCGCTGGCGCATGCCGCCGGACAGTTCGTGCACCCGCTTGCCGTAGGCATCCGGGAGGCGGACCAGGCGGAGCAGTTCGTGGGCCTGTTCACGCCGGGCGGACCGCTCGACGCCGGCGAGGCGCAGCGCCAGTTCGATGTTCCGTCCGGCGCTCAGCCAGGGGAACAGGGCGTGGTCCTGGAACATCAACGCGGGGCGCCCGAAGGGCACTTGCACGTTCCCGGACGACGGCGCGTCCAGGCCCGCGACCAGGTTGAGGAGCGTGGACTTGCCGCAGCCGGAGGCGCCGAGCAGGCAGAGGAATTCCCCGGGTGCGACATCGAGCCGGATGTCGTCGAGGACCAGCTGCCGGGCGCTCCCCGTGCCGTACGCCTTCGACACCCGGTCGAGGCGCACGGCGTAGCCGGCGTCGAGGGTGCTCGCTGAGGAGTTGGCGGTCGGGGGTGGGGCGGTGAGTTCGGCGGTCACGGGAGGCGGTCCTCTCGTCGGGCCGCTGTGCCCCGGAGGGCTACGGCTGGTCGGCGGGGTGGGGACGGCGGCGGTCGTACGGCGGCAAGGTGCGGCGCGACCGCGGGCGGCGGGTCAGGCCCGGCATCGGGCGACCCCTCCGGCGCCCGCGCCACGGCTGCCGCTGCCCACCCGGCCGCCCTCCTTCGCGAAGGTCGCGAAGGCGTTGGTCGGACGGGAGGCGGCGCCATCGCCGCCCACCAGGTCGGCCTGGCCGACGGTCCCGGGAGTCTCGGTGGCCCCCGTGGTCCGGGCGGGCCCGGCTGCCCCGGTGGACACGCTGCCCGTGACGCCTTCCTGCACGGCGGACCCTTCCTGCACGGCGGACGCAGCGCCCGTAACGGTCGCCCGTCCGAAGGCCGCGCCGGTCGTAACGGTCGCCCACACGCTGGACGCAACGGCCACCACAACAACAACGGCGATAACGCTCTTGACAG
>NZ_JBSFUT010000029.1:32812-110555 GCF_053591935.1 Streptomyces sp. NPDC002851
ACGTACGCACAGCCACAGCCACAGCCACAGCCACAGCCACAGCCACAGCCACAGCCACAGCCACAGCCACAGCCACAGCCACAGCCACAGCCACAGCCACAGCCACAGCCACGGGGCGAGCCGCATCCGTCGCCCGAGCGTCAGGGCGAGCCGTGCTCGTCACTGACGCCCGAGCCCGTGCGGCACCCGCCACCCAAGCCCAAGCCCAAGGACGGGAAACACCCGTTCCTCGCGCGTCAAGAAAGGTCATCGTCGTCATGAGGATCACGGCCCCGGGGGCCTCAGAAGTCCCAGCCGTCGTCGTCCGGCGTCTGGGCGGGCGTCGGCTTTGTGGCGGCGAAGGCGTCGCCGGCCATGCCTGCCGCGAGGGTCGTGCCGTCGGCGGGGTCGATGAGGAGGAAGGAGCCGGTGCGGCGGGAGTCGGCGTACGCGTCGAGGGCGAGCGGCTCGGCGGTGCGGACGCGGACGCGGCCGATGTCGTTCGCGACGAGCTCGCCGGGCGACGGGTGCTGGGAGAGGTCGTCCAGGGTGAGCCGCGAGGGGATCTCCTTGACGATGGCCTTGACCGTGCGGGTGGTGTGCTTGAGCAGCACCCGGTGACCCACCTGGAGCGGGGTGTCGGCCACGTGGCAGACCGTCGCCTCGATGTCCTGCCCGGTCGTGGGTGCGTCGCCGGACGGCACCAGGAGGTCGCCGCGGGAGATGTCGATGTCGTCCTCGAGGAGGAGCGTCACGGACTGCGGCGTCCAGGCCACGTCAACCGGCTTGCCGAGCAGGTCGATGCCGGTGATCTTCGAGGTGCGGCCGGAGGGCAGCACGGTGACGGACTCGCCGACGCGGAACGTGCCCGCGGCGATCTGGCCCGCATAGCCCCGGTAGTCGGGGTGTTCGGCGGTCTGCGGCCGGATCACGTACTGCACCGGGAAGCGGGCGTGGCAGTCGGCCAGGTCGTGGCTGACCGGCACCGTCTCCAGGTGTTCGAGGACCGTCGGGCCCGGGTACCAGTCCATGACCGCGGACGGCTCGACCACGTTGTCCCCGGCGAGGGCCGAGATCGGGATGGCGGTGACCTCGGGGACGCCCAACTCGGTGGCGTACGTGGTGAATTCCTCGGCGATCGCCGCGAACACGGACTCCTCGTAGCCGACCAGGTCCATCTTGTTCACGGCGAGGACCACGTGCGGCACGCGCAGCAGCGCCGCGAGGGCGGCGTGGCGGCGGGTCTGCTCGACGACGCCGTTGCGGGCGTCGACCAGGATCACGGTCAGCTCGGCGGTGGAGGCGCCGGTGACCATGTTCCGGGTGTACTGCACGTGGCCCGGGGTGTCGGCCAGGATGAAGCGGCGCCGGGCGGTGGCGAAATACCGGTAGGCGACGTCGATGGTGATGCCCTGCTCGCGCTCGGCGCGAAGGCCGTCGGTGAGCAGCGCCAGGTCGGGGCCTTCGGCGCCGCGGCTGCGCGAGGCGCGCTCGACGGCCTCCAGCTGGTCGGTGAGGACCGACTTGGAGTCGTGAAGCAGGCGGCCCACCAGGGTGGACTTGCCGTCGTCGACGGACCCGGCGGTCGCGAAGCGCAGCAGGGTGGTGGCCGAAAGGTCGCCCAGGTCGGCCAGTTGCGGCGGGTTTCCGGCCGGGCTGCCGGCGGCGTTCGTGCTCATGTCTAGAAGTACCCTTCGCGCTTGCGGTCTTCCATGGCGGCCTCGGAGAGCTTGTCGTCGGCACGGGTCGCGCCGCGCTCGGTGAGCCGCGATGCGGCGATCTCGGCGATCACCTGTTCCAGGCGGACGGCGTCGGAGTCGACGGCGCCGGTGCAGGACATGTCGCCGACGGTCCGGTAGCGCACCATGCGCTTCTCGACCGGCTCGTCGTCGCGCGGGCCGCCCCACTCGCCGGCGGTCAGCCACATGCCGCTGCGCTGGAACACCTCGCGCTCGTGGGCGAAGTAGATCTGGGGCAGCTCGATGTCCTCGCGGGCGATGTACTGCCAGACGTCCAGCTCGGTCCAGTTGGAGAGCGGGAAGACGCGGACGTGCTCGCCGGGGGCGTGCCGCCCGTTGTAGAGGTTCCACAGCTCGGGGCGCTGGCGGCGCGGGTCCCACTGCGAGAACTCGTCCCGGAGCGAGAACACCCGCTCCTTCGCCCGGGCCTTCTCCTCGTCGCGGCGTCCGCCGCCGAAGACGGCGTCGAACTTCTCCGACTGGATCTTCTCGGTCAGCGGCACGGTCTGCAGCGGGTTGCGGGTCCCGTCGGGGCGCTCGCGCAGCTTGCCCGCGTCGATGTACTCCTGCACGGAGGCGACGTGGAGTCGCAGGCCGTGCTGGGCTACCACGCGGTCGCGGTAGTCGATGACCTCGGGGAAGTTGTGCCCGGTGTCGACGTGCAGGAGCGAGAAGGGGATCGCCGCGGGGGCGAAGGCCTTGAGCGCCAGGTGCAGCATGACGATCGAGTCCTTGCCCCCGGAGAACAGGATCACCGGGTTCTCGAACTCGCCCGCCACCTCGCGGAAGATGTGCACCGCCTCGGACTCCAGGGCGTCCAAGTGGCTCAGCGCGTACGGGCTGTCGGTCTCCTCCACGGAGGAGGGTGCGGTGGTCGTCATGCCAGACCCCTTTCCTGAAGCAGCGCGTGCAGCGTCGCCGCTGACTCCTGCACGGTCTGCTCGTGCGACTCGATCCGCAGATCGGGCGATTCCGGTTCCTCGTACGGGTCGTCGACCCCGGTCAGGCCGGAGATCTCGCCCGCGGCCTGCTTGGCGTACAGGCCCTTCACATCGCGTACGGAGCACACCTCGACCGGAGTGGCCACGTGCACCTCGACATAGGCCGTGCCCTCGCGCTGGTGGCGCTTGCGGACCGCCTCGCGGCTGTCCGCGTACGGCGCGATGACCGGTACGAGGACGGTCACGCCGTTGGAGGCGAGGAGTTCGGCGACGAAGCCGATCCGCTGCACATTGGTGTGCCGGTCCTCGCGGCTGAAGCCGAGGCCCGCCGAGAGGAACTCGCGGATCTCGTCGCCGTCGAGCACCTCGACCCGGCGGCCCTGCTCGCGCAGCCGGTCCGCCAACTCGTAAGCGATGGTGGTCTTTCCGGCGCTCGGCAGTCCGGTCAGCCAGACCGTGGCTCCAGTCACCTGTGTCTCCTGGGGTCTGTGCTGAGCGGGAAGGCGCTCAGCACTCGTCGGGGTAGCCGTACTCGTCATCCGTGCAGCCCGCATTCCGTCTTGTTCCGCCCCGCCCAGCGCCCGGCGCGCACGTCCTCGCCCGGGGCGACCCGGCGGGTGCAGGGCGCGCAGCCGATCGACGGATAGCCGTCCTGGAGCAGCGGGTTGGTGAGGACGCCGTGCTCGGCGACGTACGCGTCCACGTCGTCCTGGGTCCAGCGGGCGATCGGGGAGATCTTGACCTTCTGGCGCTTCTCGTCCCAGCCGACGACCGGGGTGTTCGCGCGGGTCGGGGACTCGTCCCGGCGCAGCCCGGTGGCCCAGGCCTGGTACGAGGCGAGGCCCTCCTCGAGGGGCTTGACCTTGCGCAGCGCGCAGCACAGGTCGGGGTCGCGGTCGTGCAGCTTCGGCCCGTACTCGGCGTCCTGCTCGGCCACGCTCTGCTTCGGGGTGAGCGTGATGAGGTTGACGTCCATCACGGCGGAGACGGCGTCGGCGGTGCCGATGGTCTCCGGGAAGTGGTAGCCGGTGTCGAGGAAGATCACGTCAACAGGGGTGTCGCCGGAGAATGCACGCGAGGCGAGGTGGGCGACCACCGCGTCCTCCATCGACGAGGTGACACAGAAGCGCGCGCCGAACGTGTAAGCCGCCCACTTGAGGATCTCCAGGGGCGTCGCGTCCTCCAGCTCGCGCCCCGCGCGCTCGGCGAGCTCCTTGAGCTCCTCGACCGTGCGCTCTGGCTGAGTCACCGTCATATCTCGTCCCCTCCACCGTCGTTGCCCTGAGGGGCAGCATGGGCGTGCTGTGGGTCGGTCTGTGCCGGGCCGTTCTGCTCCAGGCCGCGGGCGAGCAGGCCGAGGAACTTCAGCGAGAAGGCCCGGTTGCACGCGGCGCACTCCCAGGCGCCGTGGCCCGTCTCGTTCGGCCGCAGGTCCTCGTCGCCGCAGTACGGGCAGTAGAACGGCGCCGCGCGCCCGCTCACGACAGCGCCTCCTCGGAGGCCCTGGCCGCCCAGGTGGCGAACCGCTCGCCGTCCTCGCGCTCCTCCTGGAACCGCTTGAGCACCCGCTCCACGTAGTCGGGCAGCTCTTCGGAGGTGACCTTCAGGCCGCGGACCTTGCGGCCGAATCCGGCCTCCAGGCCGAGCGCGCCGCCCAGGTGCACCTGGTAGCCCTCGACCTGCTCGCCCTGGTCGTTGAGGACGAGCTGGCCCTTGAGGCCGATGTCGGCGACCTGGATACGGGCGCAGGCGTTGGGGCAGCCGTTGATGTTGATGGTGATCGGCTCGTCGAACTCGGGGATGCGGCGCTCGAGTTCGTCGATGAGGGAGGCTCCGCGGGCCTTGGTCTCGACGATCGCCAGCTTGCAGAACTCGATGCCGGTGCAGGCCATGGTGCCGCGCCGGAACGGCGACGGGTTGACCGTCAGATCGAGCGCCTCCAGGGCGGCGGTCAGCGACTCGACCTGCGCCTCGTCCACGTCGAGTACGAGCATCTTCTGCTCGGCGGTGGTACGCAGGCGGCCCGAGCCGTGCGCCTCGGCCGCCTCGGCGATCTTGGTGAGCGTGGCGCCGTCGACCCGGCCGACGCGCGGCGCGAAGCCGACGTAGAACTTGCCGTCCTTCTGCCGGTGTACGCCGACGTGGTCGCGCCAGCGCTCCACGGGCTGTGCGGGCGCCGGTCCGTCGACGAGCTGCCGCTTGAGGTACTCGTCCTCGAGGACCTGCCGGAACTTCTCCGTGCCCCAGTCGGCGAGCAGGAACTTCAGCCGGGCGCGGGTGCGCAGACGGCGGTAGCCGTAGTCGCGGAAGACCGAGATGACGCCCTCGTAGACGTCCGGGACCTCGTCGAGCGGGACCCAGGCGCCCAGGCGCTGGCCGATCTTGGGGTTGGTGGAGAGGCCGCCGCCGACCCACAGGTCGAAGCCGGGCCCGTGCTCGGGGTGCTCGACGCCGACGAAGGCGACGTCGTTGATCTCGTGCGCCACGTCGAGCAGCGGCGAGCCGGAGATCGCGGACTTGAACTTGCGCGGCAGGTTGGAGAAGGCGGGGTTGCCGATGACCCGGCGCTGGATCTCGTCGATGGCCGGGGTGCCGTCGATGATCTCGTCCTCGGCGATCCCGGCGACCGGGGAGCCCAGGATGACGCGCGGGGTGTCGCCGCAGGCCTCGGTGGTGGAGAGCTCGACCTCTTCGAGGCGGCGCCAGATCTCCGGCATGTCCTCGATCCGGATCCAGTGGTACTGGATGTTCTGCCGGTCGGTGATGTCGGCGGTCCCGCGGGCGAACTCCTGGGAGATCTCGCCGATGACGCGGAGCTGCTGGGTGGTGAGGCGGCCGCCGTCGATCCGGACCCGGAGCATGAAGTACTTGTCGTCCAGCTCCTCCGGCTCGAGGATGGCGGTCTTGCCGCCGTCGATGCCGGGCTTGCGCTGGGTGTACAGGCCCCACCAGCGCATCCGGCCGCGCAGATCGTTGGGGTCGATCGAGTCGAAGCCGGTCTTCGAGTAGATCGTCTCAATGCGTGTCCGCACATTGAGACCGTCGTCGTCCTTCTTGAACTGCTCGTTGCCGTTCAGCGGGGTGTGGTGGCCAACGGCCCACTGGCCCTCACCGCGGTGCCGGCCCGCCTTGCGGCGCGGCTTGGCAGGGGTGGGGTTGTCAGGCGATGCGGCCATGGCAATACGTCCTTCTGCACAGCGGAATGCGTCATTGACCAGCACACACGTCGACGTACGCGGGGTCCGGTACATGCGCGACGGTGCGCGGTCGATCAGGGGAAGAGGGGGTGCGCGGCGTTGTTGCTGAGACTGTCAGCCCGCCGGACAGATGGCGCTGGACATACGGCCGAGGTCGACGTGGCGTCGACTCACCAAGGCAATTCCAGCTCGAGACATGACGGAAGCGTGGCACGGGACTTTAGACCCAGTCCACTGTTGTCCGCGATTCGGACAGCATCGTCTTGCTGGGCGAGACGGTGTTGCGTGGGTCACGTGGGGGGGGCGTGGGGGCGGGGCGGGGGCGCTCCCCCGGCCCCCTTTTGTCCTCAAGCTTGTCCTCAGATTTGCCCTCAAGTTTGTCCTCAAGCGCCGGACGGGCCGACATCCGCCCCCGGCCACGGGCCCGGCGCCACCACGTCCGGCTCGTCCTCCGTCTTCGTCTCGAAGACCTTGAAGCCACGGCGCAGGTAGTTGTCGAGGGCGTGCTCGCCGTCCTTACTACAGGTGTGCAGCCACACGCGCTTCGTCGGCGCGAGGCCGGGCCAGCGCTCCGCGAGGTCCCAGGCGCGCGCGACACCGTAAGAGAGGAGGTGCCCGCCGATGTGCCGGCCGCGGAAGGCGGGGATCAGGCCGAAGTAGACGATCTCCACGACGCCCTCGTCCTGGGCGGCCAGCTGTACATATCCGGCGGGGGTGCCGTGCTCGTACGCCACCCAGGTCTCGCTCCCCGGAAGCTCCAGCTCCGCCCGCCACTGCGCGTACGTCCACGTCAGCCGGTCGGTCCAGCGGATGTCGCCGCCGACCGCCGTGTACAGGAACCGGCTGAACTCCGGCGACGGCACCTCGGACCGCACGATGCGTACGGCGTCACCGGCCGGGGCGGCCGCCGGGACCAGGTCGGCGGGCGAGGTCTGTTCCAAGGACCAGGTGGTCACAGCGATGCTCATGCGGCTCAGGGAACCACGGGGCACGAACGGCCTCCAAGGCGAGCTCGCACCGCGGAATGGGACGCCGTCTCATACCGCGAGACGCGGCCTCACCATCCGTAGCGTGGCGACGCCTCAATGCGGTTGCACCCGCCCGGCCCGCTCGCTGTACTCACCCCGGCAGCTGACCCCGCTGGTCCTGACGGCCGCATTGGAGGAGGCGGGCACCCGCGTGGAGCAGCCGCTGCACCGCTTCCGTATCGAGGCACCCGCGGACACCCTCGGGGCGGTGATGTCCTCCCTGGCCCCGCTCGACCCGGTCCCGGACGCCCAGAACCTCGGCGGCGGCGCCCCCGCGTGGCCCGGCGGACGTGAGCCGGGCCCGGTGGCCGCGGTCCGCGTCCCGGAGCCCGTCGCCCCCGCCCCGCTCACACGCCGGACGGCTCCGAGGCACGCAGCCGTCGCACCGGAGGAGCCGTCGAGTGCGGCAGCAGGTCCGCCCGGTGCTCGGGGAGCAGCACGTCCACGTCGACGTCGTCGCGGAAGCGGTACGGCCGATGCTCCAAGAGCCCCGCCAGATAGCGGCGTACGCGGGAGAGTTCGGCGCGGACCGTGACCGTGCGGGCCGGGTCGCCGAACATGTCCGCGGCCAGCTCCGCGGCGCTGCGCCCGGCCGGGTGCGCCGCCAGGAGGTAGAGCAACTCGGCGTGCCGGGGCGTCAGGTCGTGGGTCCAGGTGCCGGTCCGGGCGGAGCCCGAAACGGTGACCGTCGCGCGCCCCGGGTGCGTCAGGTCCAGGGTGAGCCGGGTCCCGGGGGCGGGCGTGCCCGGCGGCGGTGTGCCGGTGTCGAGGCGGAACAGCCAGCCGCCGCCCGGGAGTTGCTCCGCGGTGCACGCGCCGAGCGAGGCCAGCCAGGTGGGGCCCGGCGTGAGGCCCTTGGGCAGCGGGATCCGGTCGGCCGGGGCCATGCCGGTGACCGCAGCCGTCCAGCCGCGTTCGTCCACGGCGACCGCCCGGCCGTCGATCCGGGAGAGCAGCGGCAGGGCCAGCGCGCGCAGGCGGTCGAGCCGGGCGAGGTGGCGGTTGCGCAGCTCCGCCTCGGCGAGCCGGGTCACGGAGCGCACCAGGGCGAGCGTCGCCGGGTGCATCGAGTCGATCGGGCCGCTGATGTCGACGACGCCGAGGAGCTTGCCGTCCCTCGGGTCGATCACGGGCGCGCCCGCGCAGGTCCACGAGTGGTGGGTACGGACGAAATGCTCGGCCGAGAAGACCTGCACCGGGGCGCGGGTGACGAGCGGCGTCCCGATCCCGTTGGTGCCGACCGTCGACTCCCGCCAGTCCGCGCCCAGTTCAAAGCCATGGCCGTCGGCCTTGCGCAGCACCGAGGAGTGGCCCTCACGCCACAGGACGCGGCCGTCGGCGTCGGCGACGACCATGATGTGCTGGGCGGCGTCCGCGATCGACACCAGGCCCTCGCGCAGCACCGGCATCACCTCCGCGAGCGGCGAGGCCCGGCGCCGCTCCTCGACCTCCTCGCGGGAGAGCGGGTGCGCCCGCACGTCGCGGTCGGGGTCGACGCCGCTGCGCAGCATGCGCGTCCAGGACTGCTCGATCACCCTGCGCGGTTCGACCGGCGGCGCCTGCCCCGACAGGGCCGCCTCGCGGACGCCCTGAAGGAGCCGGGCGGCCCGGAACGAGTCCGTGGCCGCGAGTCTGGCCAGATCGATGGTGCTCGAGTTCGTCACCGGAGCCTCCCCGTAACGCTCGTGTCCGTACGCCGTTGTCTGCCGCTGTTCTTCCATCGTTGCCCCAACTCCCCTGGAAGGGGCCATGTTTGGAAGGAAGCGTTGCAACGGTCTGCAACCCTCGCGAACATCCGAGCGGTTGGTTGAAACTGGTCCTAACGCCGTTTCTGCGGCGTTCATGTTCCTCGAAACGGGGTCATGAAGGCGGGGGTGGTGCCGTGTCGGCGCAGCACCACCCCCGTTGCCGTTTCCGGATTCAGCCGCTGACCGGCCGCGCCCGCTCCACCACCGACGCCAGGTCAAGGCTGTGCGGCAGGGTGCCGAACGCCGTCCCCCAGTCTCCGCCGAGCCGCGAGGCGCAGAACGCGTCGGCGACCTCCGGCGGCGCGAACCGTACGAGCAACGAACCCTGAAGCACCAGCGCGAGCCGCTCCACCAGGCGCCGCGCCCGCGCCTCCACGCCCTCCAGGTCGGCGAGTTCGGTGAGCAGGTCCTTGATCGCCCCGTCCAGGCGGTGGTCCGCGCCGCGCGCCTGGCCGACCTCCCGCAGAAACGCGTCGAGCGCGGCCGGTTCGCGGGTCAGGGCGCGCAGCACATCGAGGGCCTGTACGTTGCCCGCGCCCTCCCAGATCGAATTGAGCGGCGACTCGCGGAGCAGCCGCGGCATGCCGGACTCCTCGACATAGCCGTTGCCGCCCAGGCACTCCAGGGCCTCCACCGCGACCGCGGGGCACCGCTTCGTCACCCAGTACTTCGCGGCCGGCACGGCGAGCCGCAGAAACGCCCGCTCCTGCTCGCCGCCGTCGTCGTACGCGGCGGCAAGGCGCAGCGCGAGCGTCGTGGCGGCCTCGGACTCCAGGTGCAGATCGGCCAGGACGTTGCGCATCAGCGGCTTGTCGACGAGCAGGCCGCCGAAGGCCGAGCGGTACGAGGCGTGGTGCACGGCCTGCACCACCGCCTGCCGCATCAGCGCCGCCGAGCCGAGCACGCAGTCGAGCCGGGTCGCCGCGACCATCTCGATGATGGTGCGCACCCCGCGCCCCTCCTCACCGACCCGGCGCGCCCACGTCCCGTCGAACTCGACCTCGCTCGACGCGTTCGACCGGTTGCCCAGCTTGTCCTTGAGCCGCTGGATCGCGAATACGTTCCGCGTACCGTCCTCGAGCACGCGGGGCACCAGGAAGCAGGTCAGGCTGTCTTTTCCATAAGGGGGCGCCTGGGCCAGGACGAGGAAACCGTCCGACATGGGCGCGGAGCAGAACCACTTGTGCCCCGTCAGCTCGTACTCGCCCTCGACGGCGAGCGGCTTCGCCGCCGTCGTATTGGCGCGTACGTCGCTGCCGCCCTGCTTCTCCGTCATGCCCATCCCGAACAGGGCGCCGCCCTTCTCGGCGGCCGGCCTGAGCCCCGGCTCGTACACCCGGGAGGTGAGCCGCGGCTCCCACTCGGCGGCGAGCGTGGGTTCGGTGCGCAGCGCGGGCACCGCGGCGTGCGTCATCGACACCGGGCAGCCGTGCCCGGCCTCGGCCTGCGTCCACACCAGGAACCCGGCGGCCCGCCGCACGTGCCCGCCCTCCTGGGACCAGGCGGCGGTCAGGCCCGCCGACACGGCCCGGTCGAGCAGCTGGTGCCAGGCCGGATGGAAGTCGACCTCGTCGATGCGGTGGCCGTAGCGGTCGTGGGTGCGCAGCTTCGGCGGGTTCTCGTTGGCCAGGGCACCCCACTCCTGCACCTCGGCCGAACCGGCGGCCGTGCCGAGCGCCGTCAGCTCCGTACCGGCGGTGGTGTGGAGGTCCGGGGCGAGGTGCCGTTCGACGGCCTCGCGCAGGGCGCGATCGGACGTATAGACGTCGTATCCCACCAGGGGAGGGGCCTGGTTGGTCACTGTGTGGGTGGTGGCTGCCATGCCGTTACGGTAAGGAGGTGCACCAGGCAAATGAAACACCCGAGCAGGGTCCGCGACCGGAACCGGCCTCGGGACGACTCCATCGGGCCCGGGCCATCTACCGCAATGTCTCGAAGCGCAAGACCGCCTGGCTGCTCCTGAAGGACACCGTCGGCTCCTGTGTCGAGTACCGCATTCTCGGCCTCGCCGCCGAAGCGGCCTTCTTCACGCTGCTCTCGGTGCCGCCGCTGCTGCTCAGCCTGGTCGGGCTCCTCGGGTACGTCGACGCCTGGACCGGTGCGGACACGATCGAGTCGGTACGGGACAACATTCTGGAGGCGGCCAGCACCGTCCTCTCCGACAAGGGCGTCACCGAGATCGCGCAGCCGATCCTCGACGACGTGATGCAGGGCGGCCGACCCGACGTCATCTCGATCGGCTTCGTGATCGCGCTCTGGTCGGGCTCGCGCGCGGTGACCGTCTTCATCGACACGATCACCGTGATGTACGGCCTCGACGGCGTGCGCGGCATCGTCAAGACCCGGATAGTCGCCTTCTTCCTGTTCATCGCGGCGCTGTTGATCGGCTCGGTGGCGCTGCCGCTGATGATCGCGGGCCCGGACGCGGTGGTGGGGCTCGTGCCCTGGTCGGCGGTGTTGGTGCAGTGGTTGTACTGGCCGGTGGTGGTGGTGCTCGGCATCGTCTTCCTGACGACCCTCTACCACGTGTCCGTGCCGGTGCGTTCGCCCTGGATCGAGGACGTTCCGGGCGCGCTCGTGGCCCTCGGGATGTGGGTACTCGGCAGCCTGCTCCTCCGCGTCTATCTGACGAACACCATCGAGGGCCCGAGCGGACGCCCCACCATCTACGGCTCGCTGGCCGCCCCGGTCGCGGTACTGCTGTGGATCGGGGTCGCGGCCTTCGCGGTCCTGGTGGGCGCCGCCGTGAACGCGGCCGTCGACCGGGTCTGGCCGTCCGTCACGACCGCCGCGGCGCGCGCCGCCAACGAGCGGGCCCGGGAGGCCCGGTTCGCCGAACTCGTCGAGAAGGCCAAGGCGGCCCGAGAGGCCCTGGACGACCCGGAAAACCCGGACATGCCCTCCGAATTCCCGGAGCGCTGGGCCCAGTTCCTGCCCCCGGACGACGTGACGGGCCGCCTGCGCACGCATCCGCGACGGAACGGGGAGGCGCCGCGGCCGCCGGAGGACGAGTGAGCGGTGGCCGTGACGTGGCCGTGAGGGTTGAGCGGGTGGCCGTGACGGTCCGGGAGCGTCGGCCGCTTCGGTGGCTGCGCGGGCCTCGCGGGGTGGCGCGGGCGGCGTAGCCTCGCCGGTATGTACGCCGAGAGGGCTTCCCGGTACGAGGGTGCCGTGGTGTGGACGGCGCGCGGCGAGGCCGGGCACGCCCCCTACCCCGTGCTGCCCGACGGCTGCATGGACCTGCTCTGGAGCGAGGGCCGACTCCTTGTCGCCGGGCCGGACACCCGGGCGTACCGCCCGCACGGCACGGCCGGACACCGGATCGCCGGGATCCGCTTCGCCCCCGGCACGGCGCCCGCGCTCCTCGGCGTACCGGCGCACGAACTACGCGACCGGCGCGTGCCCTTGGCCGAGTTGTGGCCCGCCGCTCGGGTGCGCAGGCTCACCGCGCGGGTGGCCGCCGTGCCCGGACCTGCGACCGGCCTTGAGGCCGTGGCCCTGGAGTGCGCCGCGGACGTCGCGGGGCCACCCGACCCGGTGCTCCGCGCGGCCGCGGCCGCGCTGCGGCGGGGGCGCGGGGTGGGCGAGACCGCCGACGCCCTTGGTGTGACGGCCCGTTGGCTGCACCGGCACTCCCTGGCCGCGTTCGGCTACGGGCCGAAGACCCTGGCCAGGGTGCTCCGGCTGCAGCGCGCGTTGGCCCTGGCCCGGGCGGGGGTGCCGTTCGCCGGGACGGCGGCCCGCGCGGGTTTTGCGGATCAGGCCCATCTGGCGCGGGATGTGCGGGAGTTGACGGGGTTGCGGCTGACGGAGCTGGTCAGTCTGCGGCCATAGGGCTTGCCGTATCGCCGGGCAGCGGGGCGAACAGGTCGACGTGCTGGCCGTCGGGGTCCTTGACGGTGGCGTACCGCTGGCCCCAGAAGGCGTCGAACGGCTTCAGCTCGCTCGCGTACCCGGCGGTCGCCAGCTCCTCGTACGTCCGGTCCACCGCGGCCGGGTCGGCGCACTTGAAGGCGAGCCCGGCCCGGCCGCCGCCGGTCGGAGGCTGCCAGTCGGGGTGGAAGGACCGGACGGTGTCCTCGGTGTCGAGGACGAAGAGCAGTCCGCCGGGCAACTCGGCCTCGACGTGCGGCTCATGCTCGGCGCCCTCGGGGAACTCCAGGCCGAGTCGCCGGTAGAACGCGAGGGATGCGGCCATGTCGGAGACGACGAGGCCGATGAACTGGAAGTGGGGTGCTGGTGCCTGTGCGGTCATACGGGGACCGTAGGGCGGGTTTCCGACAGCCGTCTTGAAGAAATCGGACGGCCAGGCCCCACTTGCTGATCGAACTTAGGTTAACCTAACCTAATTCTCGCCAGAGGCTTCTGGCGGGTCGATGCCCCCGCATGCCCGCACGACGGTGCCCCTCGGGCGTACCGCCCGTTGACACACGTACAAGTGAAGTGCCGCACCCGGCACGGGACTCAGAACCTTCGGAGACACACGCCATGGCTGCCCCAGCTCCCGCGACGGACGGACCCGCGACGGACGGACCAGCGACGGACGGTGAACTCGCCGGGCGCACCGCCCTGGTGACCGGCGCCGGGCAGGGCATCGGCGCGGCCGTGACCCGGACGCTCGTCGAGCGCGGCGCGCGGGTCGTGGCCGTCGACCGCGCCGCCGACGGCATCAAGAACCTCGAAGCGGCGTACGGCCAGGGGCGGGTCGTCGCGCGCCCGCTCGACGTCACTGACGGGCATGCGGTGGAAAGCCTGGTCGACGAGGCCGAACGGTCCGTCGGGCCGCTGGGCATCCTCGTCAACGTCGCCGGGGTGCTGCGCCCCGCGCCGGTCGTCGAACTCACCGACACCGACTGGGCCGAGACCTTCGCCGTCAACACCACCGGCGTCTTCCACACCTCGCGCGCCGTCGCCCGCCGGATGAGTGAGCGCCGCGCGGGCAGCATCGTGACCGTCGGGTCCAACGCCGCGGGGGTGCCGCGCACGTCGATGGCCGCGTACGCCGCGTCCAAGGCCGCCGCCACCATGTTCACCAAGTGCCTCGGCCTTGAGCTGGCTCGCAACCAGGTGCGCTGCAACGTCGTGTCGCCCGGCTCGACCGACACGGCGATGCAGCGGCAGTTGTGGAGCGACCCTGACGGAGACGGCGCGAAGGCGTCCGCGCAGCGGGTCGTCGACGGCGACCCGGAGACGTATCGCGTAGGCATCCCCCTGGGCCGGATCGCCGACCCCTCCGACATCGCCGAGGCCGTCGCCTTCCTCGTCTCCGACCGGGCCCGGCACATCACGATGCATGACCTCTACGTCGACGGCGGCGCGACGCTGCGCGCCTGATCCGGCGTCCCCTGCGTCGGCGCCGTGCCGTTCGGGACTGGCAGCATCGGACGACCACCGCCATCGCCCGCACATGAAAGGTCTCGAAGACCATGGCGCTGCCCGCGATCGACCCCTATCCCATGCCCACCGCGGCCGAGCTGCCCGCGAACCGTGTCGACTGGACCGTTGACCCGTCCCGCGCCGTGCTGCTCGTGCATGATCTGCAGCACTACTTCCTGCGGGCGTTCGTGCGGGATGCTTCCCCCGTCACCGAACTCCTCGCACATGTGGGGAAGTTGGCCGACGCGGCTCGCGGCCTCGGCGTTCCCGTCGTCTACTCCGCGCAGCCCGGCGGGCAGTCCCCGGCCGAGCGCGGCCTTCAGCAGGACTTCTGGGGGCCCGGTCTGCCGGACGACGAGGTCGCGAAGGCGATCGCCGCGCCGGTCGCGCCCCGGGACGGCGACACCGTCCTCACCAAGTGGAAGTACAGCGCGTTCGCACGCACCGACCTGGCCGAGCGGATGGCGGCGCAGCGCCGTGACCAGCTCGTCGTCGTTGGCGTGTACGCCCATATCGGCGTCCTGATGACCGCCTGCGACGCGTGGATGCGGGACATCCAGGCGTTCCTCGTCGCCGACGCGGTCGCCGACTTCTCCCGCGCCGACCACGAGATGGCGCTGCGCTGGGCGGCCGGCCAATGCGCCGTCGTCACGACCACCGACACGACCTTCCTGCCCTACGCCACCACCCGGACCACCCGGACCACCCCGACCACCTCGGCCACCTCGGCCACCCAGGGGGCCTGAACGCTGGGCGCCCGCACGTCCATGGCACCCTGTTGAACCACGACAAGGCGCCTCAAGGAGATCGACGGATGACCGTCCCGTTTGTTTCAGCCCGTCCGGCGTGGGGCGTGGGTCAGCAAGATTCCGTGATCCGTAGGGAACCGCGCGCGTGACGCCGCTCGACGGGGCGGCCGGGTGGCCGCAGTGGCGTCTGGTGCGGGGCGAGCCGTCGGCGGAGCACGACCTCGACCTGCTCGGCCCGGCGGAACGGCGCCGCGCCATGGCCCTGCGCCGCCCCGCCGAACGCCACACCTACGTCGCCGCGCACGCGGCCCTGCGCCGCCTCCTCGGGGCCCAACTGGACCGTGACCCGGCGGAGTTGACCTTCGTACGGGAACCCTGCCCGCACTGCGGCGCACCCAACGGCCGCCCCGCGCGCCGCTGCATTTCTCGCTCTCCCGCGCCGACGGCCTCGCGGTGCTCGCGTTCGCCGACCGGCCGGTGGGCGTGGACGTCGAACCGCCCCCGGCCCAGGAGGTCGTCGCGGACGTGACCGAGACCCTGCACCCGGCGGAACGCGCGGAACTCTCCGCCCTGCCCGCGGCGGAACGCCCGGCGGCCTTCGCCCGCTGCTGGACCCGGAAGGAGGCCCTGCTCAAGGCCACCGGGTCGGGCCTGGGCCACGGCACCCTGCCCACCGTCCTGGTCGGCACCTCCGCCACGCCACACCCGGTCCCCGGCTGGACCCTCACCGACCTCGCCCTGTCCGGGGGGTACGCGGCGGCGTGCGCGGTACGGGCATACATCGAGGACGCCGAGGACGCCGAGGGCTCCGAGGACTCGGCGGACTCCGCCGACTGAGCCGCCTAGGGCCTGTCGTTTGGATCAGGCCGGATCCGGTCAGCGGCCAGCCCCGCGCCCCCGGCATGATCCAAACGACAGGCTAGGGAGCCCACTTGTACTTGCCACCGCCGACCCATCTCACGACCTTCGGGTCGTCGAGATCCACATGCTTCAATCCCGCATGGTGCGCCAGCCGGATAACGTCGAGCAGGTCGTGTGCGAGACCTGCAATCGCGCCGCGGATCTGGACGACGCGGTACGGCGGATCGCCGGGGGTGACGGGTGAGACCACGACGGGCGGACCTGCATACTCGCTCATGTCTCCAGCCTGCGGCACCGGCTTTACGGGCGCATGCCTGCGCGGTCACTTCACGAGCCTGATCCAAACGACAGGCCCTAGCCGTAAGGGCAGCCCTACTTGCCCGTGCGCGGCGGCCATCCACCCGTACAGCCGCATGGTCGCGCCACCGCGCCACCGCGCCACCGCGCCACTGCGCCATCCCACCGCTCACACAGCCGAAGCCATCCTCCGTACCGCCTCCTCGATCACCCCCGGAGACGTCCCCAGGTTCATCCGCACGTGCCCGCGGCCGCCCGTCCCGAAGGGGAGGCCGCTGTTCAGCGCGACCCGGCCGCGCTCCAGGAAGGCCGCCGCCGGATCGTCGCCGAGGCCGAGGTCGCGGCAGTCCAGCCATGCCAAGTACGTGCCCTGCGCCGGGCGGTGACGGACCTGGGGCAGCTCGCGCGCGAGGAGCTCGGCGAGCAGCCGGTGGTTCGCGGCGATCCCGGTGAGCAGCGCGTCCAGCCAGGCGCCGCCCTCGCGCAGGGCCGCGCAGTGCGCGATCACGCCGAGGTGGCGAGGCCCTGTCGTCGAACTACCGTCTGCCGGGCGACGCCATGCACGCACTCTCGCCGCACCGGGCACAAGCCCACGTACGTCCAGTACGAGGACGTGCACCCGGCACGCCGAGAGCACGCACCTGACGCCGCCCGGCCGCCCTCCGGGCGACGACGGGAGTCCGACGACAGGACCTCGGGCCGTGGCTGACCTCCTCCGGCATCCGCGCCAGGTCCTCGACCGCCCCGGGCCCGGCGACCGCGAGGGCCGCCTTGAGCCCGGCGAGGTTCCACGCCTTGGACGCGGAGTGCAGCGCCAGGCCGCGCTCCGCGCCCGGCACCGACAGATACGGCACGAACTCGGCGCCGGGCAGTACAAGGGGACCGTGGATCTCGTCGGAGACGACCCGCACCCCGTGCGCCTCGGCCAGGCGTGCCACCTCGGCGAGCTCGGCCCGGGTGTGCACCGTGCCGGTCGGGTTGTGCGGGTTGCACAGCAGATACGCGGCGCGCCGCCCGCCCGCCACGGCCTGCCGGAACGCCGTGTCGAGCGCGTCCGGATCGAGCCGCCCGCGCGCGTCAAGGGGGGCCTCGGCCACGTGCCGGTCCATGTGCCCCACGAAGGCGTAGAACGGCGGGTACACCGGCGGGTTGACCACCACCGTGTCGCCGGGCCCGGTGACCAGCCTGAGCACCTCGACGATGCCGAGCATCACGTCCGGCACGATCGCGGTACGCCCGGGCTCGGTGCCGTCCCCGACGTCGGCCAAGGCCCACCGCTCGCGCGCGAACGCGTCCAGGGCCCGCGCGTAGCCCGGCCCGGCCGGATACCCGGTGTCGCCGAGCGCCACGGCGTCGGTGAGCGCCCGCGCCACCGGCCCGGCCAGCGGCACGTCCATCTCGGCCACCCACAGCGGCAGGACGTCCTCGGGGTAGGTGCGCCATTTCATGCTCGTACGGCTGCGCAGCTGGTCGAGGGTGAGCAGGGTGAGGGGGTTGGGTTCGGGTTCGGGGTCGCTGAGCTCCGGGGTGCTTGCGGCGGGAAGCGTCATGGGGGCGAGTATTCCCGGGGTGTGTGCCGTGCGCTTGTACGTTTTTGCGCACCGGGCCGCGGTCCTCCCTAGGGCGGGCGAGGGCTGCCCGGTCTGCCCTGTTCGTGTGTTCGTTGTAGGCTTCACCGGCAGGTATGCAGCGAGAGTCGGCCCTCGCGGGCGGACACAGGTGGGAACGGAGGTGGTGCCGTGATGCGCGGCGAACCTCCCAGTCGAACACCGTGCGGCAGCGCACCTTTGCCGGACCGGCCCCGGGCGGCCTGACCCCCGGTCGACCGGCGACGCGTGGTGTGCGAGGCCGCACGGGTGCGCCCCGACCGACCCCGGCCCCGACCCTGAACTCCCGTAGTTCTCCCAGGACTTGTCATGCCGCAGAGCTCGCACCACCCCCTGACCGACGTGACCGAAGAGCCGCGCCCCGACCCCGAGGGCACCCGCCCGCTGCGGGACCTCGTCGCGGGGCAGGAGCTGCACGCCGCCCTGGAGTGGCTGGAGACCCACCCGCCGCACGTCATCGCCGACGAGCTGGCGCGGATGGACGCGGTGGACGCGGGCGTGGCGTTCCGGCTGCTCGACAAGGACCGGGCGCTGACCGTCTTCGAGGAGCTCGAGCCGGTCGACCAGCAGCAGATCCTCCAGGGCCTGCGCGATCACTCCTTCCTGGAGCTGGTCGAGGCCATGGACCCGGACGACCGGGCCCGGATGCTGCGCGAGGCCCCCGCCAAGGTCGCCAAGAAGGTCCTCGCCGGGCTCAGCACCCACGAGCGCCGGATGACCGCGGCCCTGCTCGGCTACCCGGAGGGCTCCGTCGGCCGCTATATGACCCCCGAGGTGGTCGCGCTCGGCCGGGACCTCACCGTCGGGCAGGCCCTGGGCGTCGTACTCGCGGAGGGCGGCGAGGCCGAGACGGTCTACACGCTGCCCGTCGTCGACCACGGCCGCCGCCTCACCGGCATCGTCGAACTGCGCGAACTCGTCCTCAACGAGCCCGAGACGCAGGTGTCCGACCTCGTCGTCACCGAGCCCGCGTACGCGTACGCCACCGACTCCGCCGAGCAGGCCGCCCGCCTGATGCGCGAGACCAACGACCTCAACCTGCCCGTCGTGGACAGCGAGCGGCGCCTCGTCGGCCTGCTCACCATCGACGACGCGGTCGAGGTCATCGAGGCCGCCGACACCGAGGACGTGGCCCGGCAGGCGGGCGCCGCGCCCTGGGCCGGGCACTACATGGCCGCGTCGGTCTGGCAGCTCGCCCGCTACCGCGCCCTGTGGCTGAGCCTGCTCCTGGTCGCCGCCACGTTCACGGTCTCGGTCACGCAGTTGTTCGAGGGCACCCTGGAGGAGGTCGCCCAGCTCGCCGTGTTCATCCCGATGCTGATCGGTGCGGGCGGCAACGCGGGCGCCCAGGCCGCCACCGCCTGCGTCCGCGCCCTCGCGGTCGGCGAGGTGCGCGGCTCCGACCTGTTCAAGGTGATCTGGCGGGAGTGCCGCGTGGGTCTGGTGCTCGGCGGGCTGCTCGCGGTGCTCGGCATGGCCGTCGGCGCGTTCTTCGTCGGCGGGCTCATCGCCGTCGTCGTCGGCATCACGCTCGTCCTGATCTGTGGCTGGGCGGCGACCATCGGCGGCACGATGCCGCTGCTCGCCAAGCGTCTGAAGATCGACCCGGCGGTGGTCTCGGCCCCGATGGTCACGACCCTGGTCGACGCCACGGGCCTGATCATCTACTTCCTCGCGGCGAAGGCCGTACTCGGCGTCTGAGACACGGGAAGCCGGGTTCTAACGACGGGTGATCGCCCGGCGGCGTTGCAGCGCGCCGCCGAGGCGCGGGCCCAGCCAGCGCTTGAGGCGGCGGGCGCCGTGCAGGCGGTCGGCCAGGTGATCGATCCCGTAGTACAGGGTCGGCGGCAGATACGGCAGGAGCGGGGAGTGCCGCTGGCCGAGCAGGGCGAACATGCGCTCCGGGGGAAGCCGCAGGTAGCGCGGCAGTTCTTCGTACCACCGCGCACTGAGCCGGGCGGCGCTCTGCACCGGCAACAGGGCCTGCCTGCGCCGTTGTTCATAGCGCGCCAGTGCCGGGGTGAGTGCTCCGGCCGGGGCCGTGCGTAGTTCCTCGGCCAGGGTCACGGCGTCGCGCAGGGCCAGTGCGGTGCCCGCGCCGATCGAATAGTGGGTGGTGTGGGCGGCATCGCCGAGCAGCACGAGGTTGCCGTGCGACCAGGCGGAGTTCGTGACCGTACGGAAGGTCTGCCACTGGTGTCCGCTGCCGGTCCGGTCCTCGCGTGCGATGAGGCAATGACCGTCGAGGAGGCGCGCGAAGTACTTCTCCAGGAGGCGCAGGCAGTCATCCCGCGGCATCGTGTCCAGTTCCAGACCGCGCCAGGTCGTCTCCGCGCACTCGACGACACAGGTGCTCCGGTCCTCGCTGAACCCGTAGGCGTAGCACCAGATCCAGCCGTGCGGGGTGTCGGCGAAGGCGAAGCTGAACGTGGTGAAGACCTTCGTCGTGCCGAGCCACAGAAAGCGGTTGGTTCCATTCTGGACCCGGGTTCCGAAGTACGTGGCGTGCTGGGAGCGGAGCGTGCTGTGTACGCCGTCGGCCGCTACGACGAGGTCGGCGTCCGCGACCCGGCTCCGGTCGCTCCGGTCGGTGATCTCCGTCCCGAACTCCGTGCGTACGCCGAGGGATTGGGCCCGCTCCGCCAGGATGTCCAGCATGCGGTGCCGACCGATGGCGTACCCGGCGTCGCCGTCACGCTGGACCACCTCGTCGCGGACGAAGGCCCGGCCGCCCTGCCAACGCACCGCGTGCGTACGGATGTCGCGTGCCGATACGGCGTCGTACGCGTCGAGCAGCGCGAGCGTGTCCGGCCAGAACGTCACGCCCCAGCCATAGGTCGACCCCGCCCGGCTCCGTTCGAAGACGGAGACCTCATGGGCGGGGTCGTGGAGTTTGAGCAGGATGGAGAGGTAGAGCGAGGCAGGCCCTCCGCCGACACAAGCGATCTTCACGTGGCTCGGTCCCCTCTCGACTCCGTCAACGGTCCGTTGACTGAGCAGGTTAGGTGTCCCGGGCCAGGGCGGAGGGCTGCCGCGCCGTGTCAGGCGGACGGTGCAGGGGCCGCGGTGGCGGGCTCCTCAGGCTCCTCAGGCTCCTCGGGCTCCCTCCGGGCCTGAGGCACGACCGTGTCCGCCGACGCATCGGCCGACGTGCCCGGCTCGTGCTTGAGGAACAGGGTCAGGACGGCCGCCAGGACGTACAGACCGGCGAAGACGATGACCACGGCGCCGGGCCCGAGCGGGCCCAGGAGCAGGCTGCAGATCGCGGGGCCGACGAAGGTGGCGCCGCCCGCGCCGAGGTTGAGGAGCGCCATCGCGCCGCCCTTGTTGTCCGGGGCGAGGGACGGGATGAGCGCGGAGATCGAGACGAACCCGGCCAGCGTGATGCCGTAGAGCATGCCGACCACGATGGCCACCCAGTAGACACCGCCGACGGCGAGCGGCACGAAGTACAGGAGCAGCGTGGTGATCGCACAGCCGACGCCGCCGAACAGGGCGATCGTCCGACGCCAGCCGATGTGGTCCCCGACCACCCCGAAGACCAGGTTGAACAGCACGTTGGTGCCGTAGATGACCGCGAGGAGCAGCAGCCAGCCGCCCTCGCCGAAGCCGAGCCGCACGCCGAAGAACGTGGGCAGGAAGACCAGGAAGCCGAACTGTGGCGCGGTGTTGATGATCCGTACGACACAGCCGATGCCGATCTTGGGGTTGCGCCAGGCGATGGTGAGGCTGGACAGCAGGGACTGCACGGGCTTCTCGCCCTGCGGTGCCATCCGGGAGAAGCCGGTGCGCTCACGGACGCCGAGCAGGCACAGGGCCGCGCCCATGGAGATGATGCCGAGCGCGACCCACAGCGTGGCGAAGGCGCCGAAGGCCGGGATGGAGGCGCTCGCGACGAGCGAGCCGAGGGTCGGAAGGCCGCCGGTGAAGGCGACGTAGAACCAGCCGACGGCCGTGCCCATGCGGGCCGGCTTGGCCGTCGCGGTGATCCACACCAGGAAGCCGTACGCGAAGAGCGGGTAGCCGAAGCCGCGCAGCCCGTAGAAGACCAGCATCAGCGGGTAGTTGCCGGGGGCCAGGGCGAACACGAGGTACAGGACGTGGAAGACGAACCAGATGCCGAAGCCGAGTTGCATCACCCGGCGCGGACCCCATAGCTGCGAGAGGGCACCCGACAGCCAGGAGGCGAGCATGACGGCGACGCCGTAGACGGTGATCACGTAGGAGGCGCGGATCTCGGTTCCGGCGCCGTGGTGGGCCATGTACGGCGCGATGAAGCCGGATTCGACGCCGTCGCCGATCATGAAGAGAAGCAGTCCTGCGTAGCCGAAGGCCAGGGCCTTCGGGATGCCTATGCGGTCCAAGAGGGACTGCTGTGGCGATTCGGTCGCCAGGGTGGTGCGGGTCATCGCTGCCTCCGAGGGGAGCGGGTGAACGATGCGTGACGGGGATTCGTGGGATGGGTGCCACGGGGGTATTTCCGAAGCATCATGCGTGATGTTAAGTTCACACTCAAGACATGAGATAAAACAGATTCGAATCACAGCGCGACCGCCGCGCGACCCCTAGGCAGGCCCGACTGGATCAGTCAGGGTGTTACTTCCAACATGTGAGATGTTCCAGGAGTGTGATCATGACCGATGTGCGCGACCGCGGCCGCGGCTTCGACGAAGGGGCCGACTCGATCACGTGGCGTGAGGCCTGGCTCGACGGCCTCGTCCTCGCCTGCGGCGGTACGGTCCGCCGGGTGCCGGACGCCTACGGCATCGTCGCCCGGCAGGCCCCGCGGCCCGGCAAGGTGGCCGTCGTCATAGGCGGCGGCTCGGGCCACTACCCGGCCTTCGCCGGTCTGGTGGGCCCGGGGCTCGCCGACGGCGCCGCGATCGGTGACGTCTTCGCCAGCCCCAGCGCCGAGCAGGTCTACCGCACCGCCAAGGCCGCGGACGGCGGCGCCGGAGTGCTGCTCAGCTACGGCAACTACGCGGGCGACGTGATGCACTTCGGCCTGGCCGCCAAGCGCCTCGCCGCCGAGGGCATCGCCACACGCACCGTCCTGGTCACCGACGACGTGTCCAGCGGGCCGCCACCGGTTGACGACGGCACCGACGACGGCACCGACGGCGTCCGCATCGACCCGTCCCGGGACCGCCGGGGCGTGGCCGGGGACTTCTTCGTCTTCAAGGTCGCGGGCGCCGCCGCCGAACGCGGCGACGACCTCGACACCGTGACCCGGCTCGCCCGCCGCGCCAACGCGATGACCCGCACCTTCGGCGCGGCCTTCGCCGGCTGCACGCTGCCCGGCGCCGAGGCCCCGCTGTTCACCGTGAACGAGGGCACCATGGAGCTCGGCATGGGCATCCACGGCGAGCCCGGGCTGCGCACCACCAAGCGTCTGTCGCCCGAGGAACTCGCCGCCGCGCTGGTCGAGAACCTGCTGCCCGAGGTGCCGACCTCCGGTGACGGACGGGTCGCCGTACTGCTCAACGGCCTGGGCCGCACCAAGGGCGAGGAACTGTTCACCGTGTACGGGCATGTACACCGGCTCCTCGTCGAGGCCGGGCTCACGCCGTACCGGCCCGAGGTCGGCGAGTTCGTCACCTCCTTCGACATGGCGGGGATGTCCCTGTCCCTGATGGCCCTCGACGACGAACTCGCCGAGCTGTACGACGCGTCCTGCGACACCCCCGCGTACCGCCCGTCGGCCGGGTCCCTGGACCGCCCGACCACGGACGTACCGCCGCGCCGGACCGCCTCCGCGTACGCACCGGACCACGCCGCGCAGGAGCCCGACCTGGCAGCGTCGCCGACGACTGCCGCGCTGCAGGCGGCCCTCGACCTGGTCGCCGCGAACGAGGCCGAACTCGGTCGCCTCGACGCCGTCGCCGGAGACGGTGACCACGGCATCGGCATCGTGCGGGGGCTGCGCTCCGCGGTCCGCGCGGCCCGAGCACACGAGCCCGGGGTGGCGGCGCCCGGCAGCCCGCAGGCGGTCGGCAGCACGCTGATGCGCGCGGGGCTCGCCCTGGCCGACGCGTCCGGCGGCGCCTCGGGCGCCCTGTACGGGGCGGTGCTCACCGAGGCCGGGGCGAGCCTCACCGACGCGGCCCGCGACGGCCACACCGAGGTGTCGGCCACGCTCTACGCCGACGCCGCCGACCGTGCCCTGGCAGCCGTCTCGGAACTCGGCGGCGCCCAGGTCGGCGAGAAGACCATGCTGGACGCGCTCGACCCCTTCCGTAAGGAGCTACGCACCCGAGCCTTGGCGGGCGCGGGCCTCGCCGAGGCATGGACGGCCGCCGCGTCCGTGGCCGCGCAGGCCGCCGCCGCGACCGCCGGACTGAAGCCGACCCGGGGCCGCGCGGCCCGCATGGGCGACCTCGGCCACGGCCACGCGGACGCCGGAGCCACCTCCATGGCCCTCATCCTCGGCGCGATCGGCGAAACCCTCGCCGCCCGCACGGTCCGCACCGGCCGCACGGCCTCCGCCGCCCACGCCTGACCCGTCACCCCGCCCCGCCCGAACGCCCGACGCCCCGCCCTAGACTCAACTGCACACACGGGAAGGAATCTCCATTGACCGGCACCGAGCAGGTACCGACCGCGGGCCCGGACAGGCAGGAGCCGGACAGGCAGGAGGCCGCCGGGCGGGAGGCCGACGAGCGGGGCGCCGCGCAGCAGGGCGGCGCGGAGCGGGGCGGCGCGGAGCGGTCCGAATCGGCCAAGCTCAGCCCCAAGGCGCGGCGGCAGACCATCGCGGATCGCGTCCTCGCGGACGGCTCGGTCACCATCGACGACCTCGTCCAGGACCTCGGCGTCAGCCATATGACGATCCACCGGGACCTCGACCTGCTCGAGCGCGAGGGCTGGCTGCGTAAGATCCGCGGCGGTGCCACCGCGGCGCCGAGCGCGCTCTTCGAGTCCAACGCGCGCTGGCGCCGCACCGCGACGCTCACGGAGAAGAACGCGATCTGCCGCCTCGCGCTCGACGAGGCCGAGCCGGGCCAGGCCATCGTCGTGGACGACTCGAGCACCGTACTGCCCTTCGCCACCGGCCTGGTGGAGCGCGGCGCGTTCACCGTGATCACCAACTCGCTGCACGTGGTGAACGAACTGGCCGAGGAGACCGACATCCAGGTCATCTCGCTCGGCGGCGTCTACAACCGCAAGTACAACGCGTTCGTGGGCATGTTCACGGCCGATACGGCCCGCACCCTGCGCGCCGACGTCGCCTATATATCGGTGTCGTCGGTCGAGGGCGGCCACTGCTACCACCAGTCGCAGGAAGAGGTCATCGTCAAGCGCGCGCTGCTGGCCGCCGCGCGCCGTCGCGTTCTCCTCGTGGACCACACGAAGTTCGGCCGCCAGGCGCTCTACCAGCTCTGCCCGCTCAGCGACTTCGACCTGGTCATCTCGGACGCGGGCCTGCCCCAAGAGGTACGGGAGGAGCTGCGCGCCCTCGGCATCCCGCTGCGGATCGCCGACGGCGACGGCAATGGCGACGGTAATGGGGACGAACGGACTTAGACGGCGGCGGCCAGCTCGTAACGCACGCCCAGGGACTTCAGCATCTCCTGCTGTTCCGCGGGCAGTTCGGCATCCGAGACGACCAGGTCGAAGTCGCCGAGCGGGGCGAGGCGGTACAGGGCCTGGCGGCCGAACTTGGTGTGGTCGGCGAGCAGCACCTTGTAGCGCGCGGTCTCCAGCATGGCCCGCTTGACCACGATGTTCTCCTGGTGCTGGAGATAGCAGCTGCCCTCGTCCACGGACGCGGTCGACACGAAGGCGACATCGGCGCGCAGCGAGCGCATGCTGTCCGCGGTGGTCGTACCCCAGAAGGCGTTGAACGACGGGTGGTAGACGCCGCCGAGACCGATCACCGTGATCCCGCTGTCGTCCGACAGGTCGTTGATGACCTGGAGCGAGTTGGTGATCACGGTGTAGGTGCCGCGGGACGGCAGGCTCCGGGCGAGCGGCAGCGCCGTACTCGAGTCGTCGATGATGACCGCCTGACCCGGCTCGGTGAACTCGACGGCGGTGGCGCAGATGGCCTCCTTGGCCGCGACCATCTCACCGGCCCGCCACCGTGCGTTGGACTCGTACAGCGCGTTGGGCATCGCCGTGGCGCCGCCGCGCACCTTGCGCAGCCAGCCCTGCCGCTCCAGCTCGTCCAGATCGCGGTGCACCGTCATCTGGCTGACGCCGAGGCCGCGTACGAGATCGTCGATGGTCACGGAGCCGTCGGCGAGCACCTGGTCGGCGATCTTCTTGCGCCGGTCCTTCGGAACGAGCTTCTCGGGCCTCTCGGGCTTCTCGGGCGCCTCGGGCTTCTCGGGCACTTGTGCTGCTCCTGTCGTCGTGCGCGACGAGTCTAGGTGCGGGCGGCCCCTCGGTCGGGGCGGGAGAGGGGCCGCCCGCACGGCCTCGGCCCTCTGTCAGGTCAGCGCGGGCACGATCTGGATCTTGCGGCCGGTGCCCTTGGTGAAGGTGTCGAGGGCCTCGCCGTACTGGTCGATGCCGAAGCGGTGTGTGATCATCGTGTCGGCGTCGATGGCGCCCTTGCCCATGAGCTCCACGGCGCGGCCGTAGCTGTGCAGGATCGCCATCGAACCGACGATGGTGATCTCGTCGTGGTAGATCCGGAACGGCGAGATCCGGGCGTTCTCCTGGTCGGGCGCGCAGCCGAACTGCTGGAACGTGCCGCCTCTGATGACGCGCGTGATCGCGTCCTCGATGGCGGGGATCGCGCCGGTGCAGTCGGTGACGATCTCCCAGCCCAGGCGCCGGTGGGTGAAGGCGTCCGCGCTCGTCGCCGTGTAGTCCGCGCCCAGCTTCCGGGCCACGGCGAGACGGTCCTCGTTGAGGTCCACGACCGACACCGAGGCGGCGCCCGCCCGCTGCGCCATCTGCAGGTAGAGCAGGCCCATGGTGCCCGCGCCGTAGATCAGGAAGTGATCGCCCACGCGCGGCGCGACGATGTCGAAGCCGTGCACGATCGTCGAGAGCGGCTCGATCAGCGGGGCGTGCATGAGGTCGACCGTCTCGGGCAGCCGGTAGACGTTCTTGGCCGGGACCTTGACGAACTCGGCGGCGGCACCGTCGACCGTGATGCCGATGGTGCCCCAGTTCTCGCAGAGGTTGCCATGGCCGATGGAGCAGAAGTGGCAGGCCTCGCAGTAGATCGCCGGGTCCGCCGCGACCTTGTCGCCCTCGGCGAAGCCGCCGACGCCCGCGCCGAGGGCGACGATCTCGCCGGAGAACTCGTGCCCGGGCACGACCGGGAACCTGGTCGGGCCGAACTCGCCCGCCAGCATGTGCACATCGGTACCGCAGACACCGGCCGCGGCGACCTTGATGACCACCTCTCCGGGACCGGGGGTGGGGTCCGGCAGGGTGGTGACGGAGTAGTTGTGGGGGGCTTCGAGAACGAGTGCGCGCATGGCAGATCAGCGCCCTTCTTCTGTAGCGGTGAATTCTGGGGCAGTGGGGGCAGTGGGTCCTTCAGTAGCGGCGGATGTGTGGGGAGCGGATGAGCGTGCGGCGGTGGTGAGTTCCTTGTCCACCGCGTCGAGCAGCGCCGTCCAGGCGTCCTGGAACTTCGCCACCCCCTCCTTCTCGAGGCGCTCCACCACATCGGTGTACGAGACGCCGAACTCGGCGATGTCCACGAGGAGTTGGGCCGCGTCCTCGTAGCCGCCGCGCACGGTGACGCCGGTGATCTCGCCGTGGTCGGCGGTGGCGTCGAGAGTGGCCTCGGGCATGGTGTTGACCGTGTCGGGTGCGACGAGCCCGGTGACGTACAGGGTGTCCGGGTACGCCGCGTTCTTCACGCCGGTCGACGCCCACAGCGGACGCTGTACGTGTGCGCCCGCGTCCCGGAGCGCCCGCCACCGCTCCGTGGCGAGGGACTCCTCGTACATCCGGTAGGCGAGGCGGGCGTTGGCGAGCCCGGCCTTGCCGCGGTGGGCGAGCGCGGCCGGGGTGCCGTCCTGGTCGAGCGCCGCGTCGATCTCGCCGTCCACGCGCGAGACGAAGAACGAGGCCACCGAGCGGATGGTGGTCAGGTCGAGGCCCGCGGCGCGGGCCCGCTCGAGTCCGTTCTGGTAGGCGTCGAGGACCTGCCGGTAGCGGGTGAGCGAGAAGATCAGCGTGACGTTGACGCTGATGCCCCGCGCGACGATCTCGGTGATCGCCGCGAGGCCCGCCTCGGTCGCCGGAACCTTGATCATCGCGTTGGGCCGGTCCACCAGCCACCACAGCTGCTCCGCCTCGGCGACCGTGGCCTCCGTACGGTCCGCGAAGCCCGGGTCCACCTCCAGGGAGACCCGTCCGTCGCGCCCTCCGGTGGCGTCGTACACGGGGCGCAGGATGTCACAGGCGGCCCGCACATCCGCCGCGGTGATCATGCGGACGGCCTCGGCGGCGCTCACCCCGCGGGCCGCGAGCCGGGCCAACTCCGGGGCGTACTCGGCGCCTTCCGTGATCGCCTTGTGGAAGATCGACGGGTTGGTGGTGACGCCGCTGACGTACCTCGTCCGCACCGTCTCGGCGAGATTCCCGGAGGTGATCCGGGAGCGGGACAGGTCGTCGAGCCAGATCGAGACGCCGGCGTCGGTGAGCTCTGCCAGGGGTCGCATCACTTGCCTCCCTCAAGGCCCTCAAGGTCCTCGATGCACGCGCGGGCGGCGTCGGCGACGGCCTCGGCGGTGATGCCGTACTTCTCGTAGAGGTACGGGTAGTCGGCGGACTCGCCGTAGTGCTCCAGGCTCACGACCCGGCCCGCACGCCCGGTGATCCGGTGCCAGCCCTGTGCGATGCCCGCCTCCACGACGACCCGGGCGGGCACGGACCCGGGGAGTACCGACTCGCGATAAGCGGCGCTCTGCTCGTCGAACCACTCCAGGCACGGCAGCGACACGACCCGCGCGGCAATGCCCTCCGCTTGCAGCAACTCCTGGGCGCCCAGGGCGAGTTGGACCTCCGAACCGGTGCCGATGAGCAGCACGCGCGGCGCGCCGCCCGCCGCCTCGGACAGGACGTAACCGCCGCGCGCGGCACCGGCCGTGGCCCCGGCGTCGTACACCGGAAGGTTCTGCCGGGACAGCGACAGGCCGTGCGGGGCGTCGTGGCGGCGCAGGATCTCGCGCCAGGCGGCGACGGTCTCGTTCGCATCGGCCGGGCGTACGACCTTCAGGCCCGGTATCGCGCGCAGCGAGGCCAGGTGCTCGACGGGCTGGTGGGTGGCGCCGTCCGCACCGAGCCCGATGGAGTCGTGCGTCCACACATAGGTGACCGGCAGCCTCATCAGCGCGGCCATCCGCACGGCCGGGCGCATGTAGTCCGCGAACACCAGGAACGTCCCGCCGTGCACCCGGGTGTTGCCGTGCAGCGCGATGCCGTTCATGACGGCGCCCATGGCGTGCTCGCGGATGCCGTAGTGGATGGTGCGGCCGTACGGGCTGGCCGCGGGCAGCGGATTCCCGGCCGGAAGGAACGACGAACTCGCGTCGATCGTGGTGTTGTTGGAACCCGCCAGGTCGGCGGAACCGCCCCACATCTCCGGCACGACCGGGCCGAGCGCCTGAAGCACGGCGCCGGACGCCTTGCGGGTGGCGATGTCCTGGCCCGCCTCGAACACCGGAAGCCGCTGCTCCAAGCCCTCGGGCAGCTTCCCGGCCGCGATCCGGTCGTACGCCGCCGCGCGCTCCGGATGGGCCGCACGCCAGGCGTCGAAGGACTCCTGCCACCGCGCCCGCGCGGCCCTGCCGCGGTCCGCGATCCGCCGTGCGTGGGCGAGGACTTCGGGCTCGACCTGGAAGGTGCGGTCCGGGTCGAAGCCGAGCAGTTCCTTGGTGGCGGCGACCTCGGCCGCGCCGAGCGGGGCGCCGTGGGTGGCCGCGGTGCCCTTGGCGTGCGGCGCGGGCCAGGCGATCTCGGTGCGTACGGCGACGAGGGAGGGCCGGTCGGTCTCGGCGCGGGCCTCGACGAGCGCGGCGTACAGGGCCTCGACGTCGACGTTTCCGTCCGGCTGCTTGTCGACCCGGACGACATGCCAGCCGTACGCCTCATGGCGCGCGAGCACGTCCTCGCTGAAGGCGAGCGTCCCGGGGTCGCCCTCGATGGTGATGCTGTTGTCGTCCCAGATCAGGACGAGGTTGCCCAGCTTCTGGTGCCCGGCGAGCGAGGCGGCCTCGGCGGCGACACCCTCCTCCAGGCAGCCGTCGCCGGTCAGGCACCAGATGGTGTGGTCGAACGGCGAGGTGCCCTCGGGCGCCTCGGGGTCGAACAGGCCGCGCTCGTAGCGGGCCGCCATCGCCATGCCCACCGCGTTGGCGATGCCCTGCCCGAGCGGCCCGGTGGTGGTCTCGACGCCCGGTGTGTGCCCGTACTCGGGGTGCGCGGGCGTCCGACTGCCCGCCTTGCGGAAGGACTTGAGGTCGTCGAGTTCCAGGCCGTACCCGGAGAGGAACAGCTGCGTGTAGAGGGTCAGGCTGGAGTGCCCGACGGAGAGCACGAAGCGGTCCCGGCCCGCCCAGTCGGGGTCGCTCGGGTCGTGCCGCAGCAGCCTCTGGTGCAGCAGATACGCGACCGGGGCCAGGCTCATCGCGGCGCCCGGGTGACCGTGCCCGGCGTGCTGCACGGCGTCCATGGCGAGGACGCGCGCGGTGTCGACGGCGCGGCGGTCGAGCTCGCTCCACTCGAGAACGGCGGTCGGCGCGACGGTGCTTGTCGGCTCGGTGGTGCTGGTGGTGGTGCTCACCCTGGATCAGGGCTCCTTCCGAGGTGACACGGGGGAGTGCGGTGGCGTCAGGCGACGTGCAGATACCGGGACTCGACCCGCATGATCTTCTCCACCTTGGGCGCGCTGCCGCCGCCCGCGAAGTCGGAGTCGAGCCAGTGGTCGAGGCAGATGAGCGCGGACTCGACGCCCATGGTGCGGTTGCCGAAGCAGGCGATCTGCGCGTTGTTGGACTTGCGGGCGCGCTCCGCGGAGTACGTGTCCGGGATCTGTGCGGCCCTGATGCCGGGCACCTTGTTGGCGGCGATGGCCATGCCGATGCCGGTACCGCAGACGAGGATGCCGCGGCCGTAGCGGCCCTCGGCGACCTGCACGGCGACGCGTTCCGCGACCTCGGGATAGTCCTCGCTCGCGGCGGCGCTGAGATCCGCGACCTCGTAACCGAGGCTCCGCAGGTGCTCGACCATGGCGTCCTTCATGACGATCCCGGCGTCGTCGCAGCCGATGGCGATGGCGGGCTTGGCGGTCATACCGACTCCTTCTCGTGGGCCTGCTGGGCCTGCTGGGCCTGCTGGGGGTGCGTGCGGGTGTGCTGCCGCGGGGGTGTGCCGGCGATCTCTTCGAGGACCTTGCGCAGGCCCTCCACGTCGTGCGCGAGACGGCCGAGGAACAAGCCGTCCACCGCGCCGACGAGTTCGGACCAGGTGCCGGGCCCGGCCGTACCCCCGTAGAGCAGTCGGCCCCGCACGTGATGGCGGCGCAGGCAGGCGCGGATGGCGGTGGCCACCTTCCGTACGTGCTCGGCGCTGGCGGGTTCCTGGGCGCCGATGGCCCAGACCGGCTCGTACGCGATGACGATCTCGCTGTCCGGCTCCGCGCCGGAGAGGGCGGCCCGCACCTGGGTGAGGGTCTCCTCGATGGCGGCGGCCGGGTCGTCGCCGCGCTGTTCCCCGGCGCAGATCACGGGGACGAGCCCGTTGCGGGTGGCGGCGCGGACCTTCGCGGCCACCGTCTCGTCGCTCTCGCCGAAGTGGTGGCGGCGTTCGGCGTGCCCGATCTCCGCGTACCGCGCGCCCGACTCGCGGAGCATCGGCGCCGAGACCTCGCCGGTCCAGGGCCCGCTGTCCGCCCAGTGCACGTCCTGCGCGCCGAAGGCGACGCCGGTTCCCGCGAGCAGTTCGCGGGCGTCGGACAGGGCCGGGAAGGCGGGCGCCACGAAGAGATCGACCGGGCGTGGCAGCTCCAGGCGGGCGGCGAGCTCCGCCACATCGGCCAGCCACCGCCGGGTCTCGACGAGCCCGAAGTAGAGCTTCAGGGACACCCCGACGAGGGGCCGTACGGGGAGCCCTGGCGCCATCGACTTCTCAGAAATCACATCGGTCATGGTGAATCCAACGTAACCACACGAGAAGTTCTCAGGGCAAGATGCGATTTCCTCAGTGAGGATGTTAAATTCGAGGGGAAGCGGGCGGAGGCACAACCTGGAGTTACGGGCAGCTACCGGAGCTACCGGAGCTACCGGAGCGGCCGGAGCGGCCGGAGTGGCCGGAGCCGGACGGGCGGAACGAGATCGCCATGAAGAAGCTGATCAACACCCCGGAGACGGTCGTCCCGGACGCCCTGCGTGGCATGGCCGTCGCCCACCCCGGCCTCGCCGTGGACCCCGAGTCCCAGATCGTCACCCGGGCCGGTGGCCTCGTCCCCGGCAAGGTCGGCCTGGTCTCCGGCGGCGGCGCGGGGCACGAGCCCATGCAGATCGGCTTCGTCGGCCGCGGCATGCTGGACGCGGCGGTCTGCGGCCCGGTCTTCACCTCGCCCGTACCGGACCGGATCCTGCGGGCAACAAAGGCGGCGGACTCCGGGGCGGGTGTCGTGCAGATCGTCACCAACTACACCGGTGACGTGCTGAATTTCGCCATGGCCGCGGAGGACGCGGAGGACGCGGAGGACGAGGGCATCGAGGTCGCTCGGGTGCTCGTCGCCGATGACGTGGCGGTCGTACGCGACGGATCCAATGCGGGACGGCGCGGCACCGGCGCCACGCTCCTGGTGGAGCGGATCGCGGGGGCGCTCGCCGAGACCGGCGCACCCCTCGCGGACGTCGCCGCCCTCGGCACCCGCACGAACGATTTGTCCCGCTCCTACGGCGTCGCCCTCTCGTCCTGCACCACGCCCGCCAAGGGCACCCCGAACTTCCAACTCGGCGAGAAAGAGATCGAGTTGGGCATCGGCATCCACGGTGAGCCGGGGCGCGAGCGGCGCACCGTCACCTCGGCCCGCGAGATCGTCGCAGCCATGGCGGCGGCCGTCCTGGCGGAGCTGCCGGAGGAATCGGGCGCGCCCGTCATCGCCCTGGTCAACGGGCTCGGCGCGACACCGCTCCAGGAGCTCTACATCGTGCTCGCCGAGCTCGCGGCGCTGCTGGACTCCCGTGGCATCGCGGTGGCGCGCTCCCTGGTCGGCACGTATGTCTCCAGCCTCGACATGGCGGGCTGCACGATCACCCTCTGCCGCGCCGACGAGCAGATGCTGCGGCTCTGGGACTCCCCGGTCCACACCCCGGCGCTGCGCTGGGGCTGCTGAGCCCCCCATCGGGGCCGAGGGGGAGGCACCCCCTAGGCGATCAAGGCCCAGATGGGGGAGATTCGGTCAGTCGGCCTGCTGGAGGCCGGTGGGGATCCGGGGGCGGCCATCCAGTCGTGCCCGCCGACCTCCAGGACTTCGAGGTCGCCCCGCCAGACCTTCAGGGCCGCGTCGATGGCCTGCGGGTCGTTGACGTCGATCCGGGTGGAGTCGGCGCCGAAGGCGACAAGGACGGCGTCGTCCTCGCCGGTGAACTCGGTGCGTACGACGGACAGCGGGTGGTGCTGTGAGGAGTACGCGAAGAGCGGCTTGATGGGGCCGCGGACCCGGATCCACGCCTTGGCACCGCGGCTTCGTGGAGAAGGACACGGAGGAAGGCGACTGGACCTCTTCCCAGCTCCTGTCCACCACGGTCGACGCCGTGTCGGCGGACCCGGAGTCCCTCCTGGTCGAATGCTTCGGCCCGACCTCCGTCGTCATCGAGTACCGCGACATCTCCGAGGTCCTTGAGCTCCTGCCCGCAGAGAAAGGCCGGGAGAAAATAGTTGGCGGGTCCTTCGTGGGCCCGCCTATCGTTGGTCCTGTTCCCAAGGGGCATCGCGTCGATGCCCCAACTCAGCTGTGTGGACCGGGAGGTGTGACTGATGGCTGTCGTTGCGAAGGGCGCTGCCCGCACTCAGGAGATCGTCACGTCCACCTCCGTGGCCCCCGGCTGACCCTCAACCACCATCGCGCCAAGGGCGCATAGCCGGGGCCACCCTTGTGAAGGGTTCCCCCTTGACTCGCTCCACCTCTTCCTCACTTCGTTCTTCCTCGACTCGCTCGTCATCGTTCCCGAGTACCTCGACCTTCCCGAGTGCCTCGAACCTCCTGCGGCAGTACGGCTGGGACGAGGGCTGGGAGACCGTCTTCGCTCCGTACGCCGAGCAGGGGCTCGTCCCCGGTCGGGTTGTACGCGTCGATCGCGGGCTGTGTGACGTCGTCACCGCCGACGGCACCGTCCGCGCCGATACCGAGTTCGTGGTGCCGCGCGACCCGATGAAGGTCGTGTGCACCGGAGACTGGGCCGCCGTCGACTCCGACGGCGATCCCAGGTACGTACGGACGCTGCTGCCCCGGCGCACCGCGTTCGTGCGCAACACCTCGTCCAAGCGGTCGGAGGGGCAGATCCTCGCGGCCAACGTCGACCACGCGGTGATCGTCGTCCCGCTCTCCGCGGAGCTCGACCTCGGCCGCGTCGAACGGTTCCTCGCGCTCGCCTGGGAGTCCGGGGCCCGGCCCCTCGTCGTGCTGACCAAGGCCGACCTGGTGCCGGACCCGGCGACCCGTGCTCAACTCGTCGGGGACATCGAGCAGACCGCGCCCGGTACGCCGGTCCTGGCGGTCAGCGCCCGGGAGTCGGACGGCGTCGAGGTGGTCGCGGCGGTCGTCGCGGACGGCACCAGCGTGCTGCTCGGCCATTCCGGCGTGGGCAAGTCGACGCTGGCCAACGCCCTCGTGGGCACGGACGTGATGGACGTACAGGAAATCCGTGACGTGGACGGCAAGGGGCGGCACACCACCACGACCCGCAACCTGCTGCCGCTGCCCACCGGAGGCGCGCTCATCGATACGCCGGGCCTGCGCGGCGTCGGCCTGTGGGACGCGGAGACGGGCGTCGGGCAGGTTTTCGCGGAGATCGCGGAACTGGCCGAGGAGTGCCGGTTCCATGACTGCGCGCACGAGGCGGAACCCGGCTGCGCGGTGCTCGCCGCCCTGGACGACGGCGCGCTGCCGCGGCGTCGCCTGGACAGCTACCGCAAGCTGCTCCGCGAGAACCAGCGGATCGTCGCCAAGACGGACGTCCGGGTCCGGCAGGAGCTGCGCCGCGAGTGGCGGCGACGGCAGGCGCAGGGCCGGGCGGCGATGGAGGCGAAGCGGGGGCGGGGCCGGGGGTCGGTGCGCTGACCGCGCTCCCGGCGTCTGTCGCGTGTACCGCGTGTACCGCGTGTACCGCGTGTACCGCGTGTACCGCGTGCACCGAGTGCACCGCGTGCATCGCGGGGGGAGCTTTCGGGTGCGGGGCGCGAAACCCGCGCCCGGAAGGGCCGGTGCCTGGCCGGGCACCGGGGGAGGGCCCGTCGGCCGGCTGTGGCGGCCTGGCCGGCGGGCCCGTACGACGGAACTTCGCCTGAAAAAGCTCAGCTCAGGAACTTGAAAAGCTCAGGACTGACGAACCTGAGAAGTTCAGCTCACGAACTTGAAGCTGTGCCAGGACTCGGCCTGGGGCGCGAGGTCACCGGCGAGCTTGCTGCCGATGTGCTTGGACTCGCCGGTGCAGTCCGTGCCGACGTAGGCGACCAGGTCGTTGAGGGTCCTGTTCTCGATGGTGTGGGCGCCGCCCTTCAGGACGTGGCAGCCCTTCTGCTTCGGGTTGGTCAGCGTGGTGCCCTCGGCCTCCGCGCCGTGCCCGCCCTCCTCGGCCGCGGCCTCACCGTGACCCGCCTCGGCCTCGCCGGACTCCGCGTGACCGGACTCCCCGTGGCCCTCCTGCCCGTCGGCGGCCTCGCCGTGACCGGCGTGCTCGCCCTCCGGATTCTCGTCGGCGGGCTTCGCGTCGTGGCCCTCCTCGGCCGCGGCCTCCTCGGCCTTCGGCGCGTACGTCACCGTGCCCACCGCGGCACGGTCGTCGAAGCCGCAGGCGGCGGTGGAGAGCGCGAGCACTGCGGCCCCCGCGCAGGCGGCGAGCAGTCGGCGCCGGGGACGAGCGGAGCGAGCAGCAACAGACATGGCAGGTCCTTCTCATGCAGCAACGATCAGTCACGTAACTTTGCCCGCCATTTACATCAAAAGCAAAGTCGAGTGCCACGTCCGAATCCCGCCGGTCCGGCGCCCTCCAAGGGCGCACACTGGGGTACGTGATCGATGAAGAGACCAGGTACGAGGCGGTGCGCAGCCGCGACGCGCGCTTCGACGGAGAGTTCTTCTTCGCCGTGGAGACGACCGGTATTTACTGTCGGCCCAGCTGCCCCGCCGTGACCCCGAAGCGACAAAACGTCCGTTTCTACCCGACCGCGGCCGCCGCCCAGGGCCAGGGCTTCCGCGCCTGCCGCCGCTGCCGTCCGGACGCCGTCCCCGGCTCCGCGGAGTGGAACGCGCGGGCCGACGTGGTGGGCCGTGCCATGCGCATGATCGGCGACGGGGTCGTCGACCGCGAGGGCGTGCCGGGCCTGGCCGAGCGGCTCGGCTACAGCGCCCGGCAGGTGCAGCGCCAGCTGACCGCCGAGGTCGGCGCCGGGCCCGTGGCACTCGCCCGGGCCCAGCGGGCGCACACCGCCCGCATCCTGCTCCAGACCACGCGCCTTCCGGTCACCGACATCGCGTTCGCCTCGGGCTTCGCGAGCGTGCGGCAGTTCAACGACACCATCCGGCAGATCTACGCCCGCACCCCGACCGCCCTGCGCGCGGAGGCGGGCCGGAGGACATCCCGGACGGGCCGTAACCGGAAGGGCCGTAACGCGGGTGCCGGGGTGGCCGCTGCCAAGGCCAAGGCCAAAGCCACTGGTTCCGACGCCGCCGGAGCCGCCGGAGCGGCCGGAGCCGCCGGTTCCGTCGGTTCCGCCGATGGTCCGGGCCGCGACGCCGGGATCCCGCTGCGGCTCGCGCACCGCGGCCCCTACCACCGCGAATCCGTCTTCGACCTGCTCGCGCGCGAGGCCCTCGACGGCGTCGAGGAGGTGCTCGGCGACCGCCCGGGCGCCCGCACGTACCGCCGCACGCTGCGGCTGCCGCACGGCACCGGGCTTGCCGCCGTCGATGAGCGGGCCGCCGGGCCCTGGCTCGAGGCCCGTATCCACGTGACCGACCTGCGCGATCTGACCACCGCCGTGCAGCGCCTGCGCCGCGTCTTCGATCTGGACGCCGACCCCGTGGCGGTCGACGAGCGGCTCGGCGCCGAACCCGCACTCGCCGCGCTCGTCGCCGCCCGCCCGGGCCTGCGCTCGCCGGGCGCCGCCGATCCGGAGGAACTGGCGGTACGTGCGCTCGTCGGACCGCGCGAGTCCGCCCGCCTGGTCGCCGCGTACGGCACCCCGCTCGACGTGCCCTGCGGCGGGCTCACCCACGTCTTCCCCGAGCCGAAGGCGCTCGCCGAGCACCTGCCGCTCGCGGCGGCGCTCGCCGACGGCTCCGTACGCCTCGACGCCGGGGCCGACCGGGACGACGCCGAGCAGGCGCTGCGCGCCGTCCCCGGGGTGGACGCGCGCACGGCCGCGTACATCCGGATGCGAGCCCTCTGCGACCCCGACGTGGCCGTGCCCGGCGAGCCGGTGCGCGACAGCTGGCGGCCCTGGCGGTCGTACGCACAACAGCACCTGTGGACCGACCGCGGACACCCGCCGTACGACCGGAACGACTTGGAGACCAGGCCATGACCAGCGACCGAGACCGAGACCGCGACCGCGACCGCACGACCGTCACGCACGGCACCACGTACTGGACCACCGTCGAAAGCCCCCTCGGCGAGCTGCTCCTGACCGGAGACGGCACCGGCGCGCTGGCCTCGCTGTCCGTGCCGGGCCAGCGAGGCGGCCGCACCCCGCGGCCGGACTGGCGGCGCGACCCCGCGGCCTTCCGGGAGGCGGCCGAGCAGCTGCGGGCCTACTTCGCGGGCGAGCTCAAGGAGTTCACGCTCACCCTGCGCACCGATGGCACCGCCTTCCGCGAACGCGTGTGGGCGGCGCTCGACGCGGTGCCGTACGGGGCGACCACCAGCTACGGCGAGCTTGCCGCCCGGATCGGTGCCTCGCGCGCCGCGGTACGGGCCGTCGGCGGCGCGGTCGGCGCCAACCCGCTGCTCGTCGTGCGCCCCTGCCACCGGGTGATCGGCGCGGACGGCTCGCTCACCGGGTACGCGGGCGGCCTGGACAGCAAGCGACTCCTGCTCGGCCTGGAGGGCAGCCTCGACGAGGCCTGAGGCGAGGCTCAAGGGGCGAGGTCTGAGGCGAGGCTCAAGGGGCGAGGTCGAAGCTGACGATGTCGTCCACGACGAGGGCGACCTTCGGGCTGCGCTGGGTCTCTCGGGGCACTCGGGGCACTCGGCACACCCGGGGCACCCGGGGCACCCGGCTCATGGCGCGGGCCTGGCACGGATCACCAGGCCCGTCGTCAGTCCCCGTCGTCAGTCCCCGTCGTCAGTCCCTGTCGTCAGTCCCCGTCGTCAGGCCCAGACCAGAACTCCCAGCCAGGCGCCCAGAATCAGCAGACAGGCGAACAGCTCCACCAGGACGCTCGTCCCCGCCGCCCGCATCACCGTCCGCGTCGACGCCGCGGCCGCCCGGTGCCCGCCGAGCCGCAGCCGCTCCGCACCGTAGATCCCGCCGATGAACCCCGGCACCGCCCCGATGACCGGCAGCACGAAGAAGCCGACGAACGCCCCGACCCCCGCCCACACCACGGTCCGCCGGGTGAGCCCGATCCCTCGGTACCGGCGCGGCGGCAGTAGGGAGCGCACCGCCTGCTGGAGCAGCAGGACCGCGGTGGCGCCCACCAGGACCCACCAGGCCGGGCCCGAGCGGTCCTGGAAGGACCACCACAGCACGGCGGCCCACACTAGCCAGGCGCCGGGCACGCCGGGGATCAGGAGCCCGCTGAGGCCGAGCAGCATCACTGCCCCGACCAGCAGGAGCTCCCATATGCCCATCTGTCAAGCGTGCCGGAACCGTGGTGCCCGCGCAGGCCGAGCCGGGGCCCACGGATCACGCTCCGTGAGCCAGTGGTGTGCAGGGGTCCGCACGTCCCGGAATGACCGCGAGTTCGTACGATGAAGGCAGAAGGGCAGAAGGACAGGCAGACCTCGAAGGCACAAGGGCAGACCTCCAGGCCGGTCCGCCGGGCGTCCTTCCCGTGGGGGGTGGGGCCGCCCGGCGGGCCCCTTCGTACGCCTGTCCGGAACGGCTCGCGCGTGGCCGTATCTGCTGTATTTCCCGCCTGATCCGTTTTCGTACGGCCCGTGCTGTGGACAATAAGGGGCATGAGCCAGCAGGGGGACAGGCACATCGGCCGCTCCGACCGCGCCGGAAGCGCCGCCGCTCCCGGCAACTCCCGCCGGGAGGACGACTGGTGGGGGCAGCTCTACGACGACGCCACCCCGGACACCGGACCCGCCGCCGCGACCGACTCCCTGGACGACCGGTACGCCTCGGCCACGGGGGCTCTCGCCGCCGCGGAACCGGCCGTGCCCGGGGAACCCGCTGAGCCCGCCGCACCCGCCACCCGCCGCGACGCCGCCCCACCCTCCGCCGTCCCGTACGCCCCGCCCCGCGCGCCGTGGGAGCCGCGCCCGCCCGACTCCCCACCGGCGACCTTCGGCCCACCGGCGACCTTCGGCCCACCGGCAACCTTCGGCCCAGCGGCGACCTTCGGCTCACCTGCGACCTTCGGCCCGCCCGCGCCCCAAGCCCCGGCCCCGGACGCCCCCCGAACCCCGGCTGACCTCCCCGTTTCCCCGGAACCACGCCCCTCTTCCCCGGAACCACGCCCCCCGGCCGCGCCCGTCCCGGAACCCCGGCACGCCCAGCCGGACCCGGCCCCCGAGACCGTGGCCACCTCACCCCCCACCCCCACCCCCGCCGTAAGCCACGTAGGCACCGGTCCACCCACCTACGAACCCGAGCCCACCGTCTTACCGCTCGCGGACCCGGACGACCCGGGCGGCCTTGTCCCCGACACCGTGCTCGACGGGGCGCGGTACGGCGTCTGCACGCTGCGGGCCGCTTCCGTGCGCGGGGACTCCGCGCGGTTCCGGGGCGAGCCGCGGCGGGACGCGCTGCTCACCGCGCGGTTCGGCACCGGGGACGGTGCCCTCGTGGTGGTTGCCATGGCTACCGGTTCGCGGACCGCGGCCGGTGCCCACGTGGCCGCCGCCGAGGTCTGCCACTGGATCGTGCGGGCCGTCGGCCGCAGCCATGCCCGGCTCGCCGAGGATCTGCGGGCCGGGCGGCGCGCTGACCTCAAGTCCGGGTTGCAGCGGCTCGCCGACCGCAGCCTCGGCAAGCTGCGCGCGTCCGCCGCCGAGCAGGGCGTCGAGCCCGAGGAGTACGGCGTCACCAGCCTGCGCTGCCTGCTAGTACCGGCCGATCCGGCGTGCCGTACCCGGGTGTTCTTCGGGGTCGGCGGCGGCGGTCTGTTCCGGCTCAGGGGCGGCCGGTGGCAGGACATCGAGCCGGTCGTCACCGATCCGGGGACCGGCGTGCCCGTCGTCGGCTTCGGCTCCCCGCCCCCGGCCGCGCAGCTCCCGTCCGAGACCCCGGAGGGCGACCGGCTCACCATGGATCTCGGCATCGCGACGCCCGGCAGCCCGTACGAGCCCGCCCCGGAGCAGCCCCGCGAGCCGTTCCGGTTCCGTGCCTCGGTCGCCCGGCCGGGCGATGTCCTGCTGCTGAGCACCGCGGGCCTCGCGGAGCCGCTGTGCGGCGAGCCTCAGTTCGCGGCGCATCTGCGGCAGCGCTGGTGGGGCGTCGAGCCGCCGGGTCTGGCCGCCTTCCTCGCCGACACCCAGCTCCGCGCCAAGGGGTACGCCGACGACCGCACGGCCTGCGCCCTCTGGGAGACGTGATCTGGCCACTCGCCCTCCGTGCAACGGCCGTACAACGGCGGCAACGCGCGTACCACTTCCGGCACTCCAGGAGGCGGGTCCGCGCCCCGCGTGAGTGGATGGCCCTGAAGACCACGTCAGGGGCCTGGCGGGCCAGGCCGTCCCAGGCCAGTACACCGCCAGAGAGGGTGCGTTTCCATGGCCAAGCAGAACGTCGCCGAGCAGTTCGTCGACATCCTCGTCCGCGCGGGTGTGCGGCGCCTGTACGGGGTGGTGGGCGACAGCCTCAACCCGGTGGTCGACGCCGTCCGCCGCACCGGTGACATCGAGTGGGTGCAGGTGCGGCACGAGGAGACCGCGGCGTTCGCGGCCGGTGCCGAGGCCCAGGTCACCGGGAATCTGGCGGCCTGCGCGGGCTCCTGCGGCCCTGGCAATCTGCACCTGATCAACGGCCTGTACGACGCGCACCGCTCCATGGCCCCCGTGCTCGCCCTCGCCTCGCACATCCCCTCCAGCGAGATCGGCCTCAACTACTTCCAGGAGACCCACCCCGACCAGCTGTTCCGCGAGTGCTCCCACTACAGCGAGCTGATCTCCAACCCGAAGCAGATGCCGCGCCTGCTCCAGACCGCCATCCAGCACGCGGTCGGCCAGGGCGGCGTGAGCGTCGTCTCGCTGCCCGGCGACATCGCGGCACAGGCCGCCCCCGAACGGGCCGCCGAGCACGCCCTGGTGACCTCGCGGCCGACCGTCCGCCCCGGCGACGCGGAGCTCGACAAGCTGGTCACGATGATCGACGAGGCCGAGAAGGTCACCCTCTTCTGCGGCAGCGGCACCGCGGGGGCCCACCAGGAGGTCATGGAGTTCGCCGAGGCGGTCAAGTCGCCGGTCGGGCACGCGCTGCGCGGCAAGGAGTGGATCCAGTACGACAACCCGTACGACGTCGGGATGAGCGGGCTGCTCGGTTACGGGGCCGCGTACGAGGCGACGCACGAGTGCGATCTGTTGATCCTGCTCGGCACCGACTTCCCGTACAACGCCTTCCTGCCCGATGACGTCAAGATCGTCCAGGTCGACGTACGCCCCGAACACCTCGGGCGCCGCTCGAAGCTGGACCTCGCCGTGTGGGGCGATGTCCGCGAGACGCTGCGCTGCCTGACGCCGCGGGTGCGGCCCAAGAGCGACCGGCGTTTTCTCGACAAGATGCTGAAGCGCCACGCCGACGCTCTGGAGGGGGTCGTCAAGGCGTACACCCGCAAGGTCGAGAAGCATGTGCCGATCCACCCCGAGTACGTGGCCTTCGTCCTGGACGAACTGGCCGCGGACGACGCCGTGTTCACCGTCGACACCGGCATGTGCAATGTGTGGGCGGCCCGTTATCTCTCGCCCAACGGGAAGCGGCGCGTCATCGGCTCCTTCTCGCACGGTTCCATGGCGAACGCGCTGCCGCAGGCCATCGGCGCCCAGTTCATCGACCGGAACCGGCAGGTCGTCTCGATGTCCGGCGACGGCGGGTTCGCCATGCTGATGGGGGACTTTCTCACGCTCGTCCAGTACGACCTGCCGGTGAAGGTCGTCCTGTTCAACAACTCCTCGCTCGGCATGGTCGAGTTGGAGATGCTGGTCTCCGGGCTTCCCTCCTTCGGCACCACCAACAGCAACCCGGACTTCGCGGCGATCGCCCGGGCGGCCGGTGCGTACGGGGTGCGCGTGGAGAAGCCCAAGCAGCTCGCGGGGGCCCTCAAGGACGCGTTCAAGCACAAGGGTCCGGCCCTGGTCGACGTGGTCACCGACCCCAACGCGCTCTCCATCCCGCCGAAGATCAGCGCCGAGATGGTGACCGGCTTCGCGCTCTCCGCCAGCAAGATCGTCCTGGATGGCGGTGTGGGCCGAATGGTGCAGATGGCCCGCTCCAACCTCCGTAATGTGCCTCGGCTCTGACCGGGTGTTCCGGGCGAACGGTGGGGTGGTGCGGCGGCGGGCGTGGTGGTCGGCCGTCCGAGTGGATTAGGTGGTCCGGCCGAGGTGCGGGCCGCACGGCGCGGAAGTCTCTTAAGGGGAAATCATACTATTTCCGCAGGAAGGTCCGTGACATTCATGACCGCCTACCGTCGCACCGCCGCTGTCGCCGCCGCCGCGCTCCTCGTCTCCGGCCTGACCGTCCCGGCCGCCGTCGCCGCCACCCCTGATCGCGCCCCGGCCGGGGCCACGGTGGCCCCGCAGAACGAGACCGACATCACGGGCGGCGAGCTCCGCCTCGACCCGCACGCGAGCGCCGACCTGAAGGCCGAAGGCATCGTCACCGCCGGCGTCGGCGGTGCCGTCGACAGCACCGCGGGCATCGCACTCAAGGTCGGCCCGGACAGCAGGATCCGCTACTCCGACGGGAGGATCACCGGCGGCACGATCAAGTTCAAGGGCGGCGTGCAGCTGAAGAAGGGCGACGAGCGCGTCAGCATCGGCGGCTTCTGGGTCAACCTGAAGACCGGTGACATCATCGCCGAGCTCGGCTTCAGGGCCCCCATCAAGGTCGGCTCCGTCGACGTCGACAAGATCACGGTCACGTCGCTCACACAGAGCTCCGAGGGCGTCTCCATCGCGCAGAGCTCCGAGCACGTCTCCATCGGCCAGAGCTCCCAGCACGTCTCCATCGTCCAGAGCTGCCAGGACGTCTCCATCGTCCTCGGCGGCGGCGCGAGCAGCCTCGAAACCGAACTGGCCGACGCCCTCGAAACCGAACTGGCCGAGGCGTTCGACGCCGCCCTGGTCGAGGCCGTCGACGCCGCATTGGCCGAGGCCTCCGACACCGAACTGGCCGAGGCGTTCGATGCCGCCCTGGTCGAGGCCGTCGATGACGCCCTGGACGACGCCCCCGACCGCGACCCCGGCCTGGCCGAGGCCCTCGGCACCGGAATCGCCGGGACCGTCGACGCCGTCTTGGGCGACGTCCTCGGCATCACCCTGTTGTAACAGGCGCCTTCGTACGTACGCCTGATCGCGTCCCCCTCCGCTGTGCCCGGCCCCGAACTTCCCCGCGGGACCGGGCACAGGCATGTCCGGGGCCGCGAGTACTACGCGGGCCGCAGCCGCACCGTCAGGATCTGGAACGGGCGCAGGGTCAGCGTGAGTCCGTGTTCGTCCGTCTCGGCCGGGTGCAGGGGGCGTTCCAAAAGGTCCGTCAGCTCGGCGCGGGCCACCGGGAAGGACGCGGTGAGCCGGGTGCGGGAGCGGCCGCCCCGGGACTCGTAGAGGCGTACCACCACGTCGCCGCTCCGGTCCTCGGCGAGCTTCACCGACTCGACCGTGACGGCCGGGTCGTCCACCGTGATCAGCGGGCCGCGCGCGGGCGCGGGCGCGAGGCGCAGCGGCAGATTGAGCGCCAGGCCCTCGGCGACCGCGTCGCCGGTCGAGGCGCCCGGAAGCAGGGCGTACGTGAAGCGGTGCGTGCCCAGGTCGGTCTCCGGGTCGGGGGAGTGCGGGGCGCGCAGGAGGGTCAGGCGGACCGTGGTGCCGAGGACCTGGCCGTCGTGCCCGGGGTGCGCGGTGCGGGTCACGTCGTGGCCGTACGTCGAGTCGTTGAGCAGCGCGACGCCGTAGTCCTCCTCGGCGACCCGCAGCCAGCGGTGGGCGCAGATCTCGAAACGGGCCGCGTCCCAGCCGGTGTTGACGTGTGTGGGCCGGTGCACATGCCCGAACTGGATCTCGGCGGCGGACCGTTCGGCCTGCACGTCAAGGGGGAAGGCGGCCTTGAGTACCTTCTCGGACTCCTGCCAGTCCACATCCGTGACGATCTCGATACGGCGGCTGCCCGCGGCCAGCCGCAGCTCCTGCGTGATCCGGGAATCGCCGAAGGCCCGGGTCACGCGGACCACCGCGCGCAGCGGGCCCGACTCGACGAGCTCGACCGACTCGGCGTCCGTCAGATCCGTGTGCGTATGGCGGTAGAAGCGGTCGAGGTCCCAGGCGTCGTACTTGTTGGGGTGGTCCGGGTGCAGCTGGAGCAGGTTGGCGCGGGCGCCGGGGGCGAGGACCTCGCGGCCCGCGGCGCCCGCGTCGCGTACCGAGGTGAGCAGTCCGTCGCGGTCGATGGTGACGCGCAGCCGGTCGTTGTGCAGCACGAAGCCGCCGTCGTCCGCGAGCGCGGTCACGTGCCCGAGGCGCGCCGCATGCGTGAGCGGCCGGACGGCGAGCGGGCCCACCGCGACCGGCACGAGCGCGCCGTCGTCGGCCTCCACGACCTCCGTGCGCGGGTACGGGGACGCGTTGAGCGCCGCGGCCTCGCCGCCGCCCAGGTGCCGTACCGCGTCGGCCGTCACCTCATCGAGCTCCGCGAGGACTTCGGCGTAGGTCGTACGGGCCTCGCGGTGCACCCAGGCGATCGAGGAGCCCGGCAGGATGTCGTGGAACTGGTGCAGGAGCACCGTCTTCCAGATCCGGTCGAGCGCGTCGTACGGATAGGTGTACGCCGGGTCGTGCAGGGCGGCCGCCGTGCACCACAACTCGGCTTCGCGCAGGGCGTGTTCGCTGCGCCGGTTGCCCTGCTTCGTCTTTGCCTGGCTGGTGTACGTGCCCCGGTGGTACTCCAGATACAGCTCGCCGGACCAGACCGGGGCGCGCTGCCCGTACTCCTCCTCGGCGGCCGCGAAGAACGCCGACGGCTTCTCGACGGCGACCCGCGGCGAGCCCTCCAGGGAGCGCAGCCGCCGTGCCCGCTCCAGCATCTCGCGGGTGGGGCCGCCGCCACCGTCGCCCCAGCCGAACGGCACCAGGGAGCGCGTCGCACGGCCCTTCTCGGCGAAGTTCCGTTCCGCGTGGGCGAGTTCGTGCGCGGAGAGCCGCGAGTTGTACGTGTCCACCGGCGGGAAGTGGGTGAAGACCCGGGTGCCGTCGATGCCCTCCCACCAGAAGGTGTGGTGCGGCATCTTGTTGGTCTGGTTCCAGGACAGCTTCTGGGTGAGGAACCAGCGGGCCCCGGCCAGCTTCGCCAGCTGCGGAAAAGCCGCCGTATAGCCGAACGAGTCGGGCAGCCACACCTCCTCGGTGTCGACGCCCAGCTCGTCCAGGAAGAACCGCTTGCCGTGCACCAGCTGCCGTGCGAGCGCCTCGCCGCCCGGCATATTGGCGTCCGACTCCACCCACATCGACCCGACCGGCGCCCACGTGCCGTCCGCCACGGCCTTCTTGATGCGCTCCCAGATGTGCGGCTGATGCTCCTTCACCCACGCGTACTGCTGCGCCTGCGAGCAGGCGAAGACCAGCTCCGGATAGTCCCGGGCCAGGGCCGTCACATTGGCGAAGGTGCGGGACGCCTTGCGTACGGTTTCGCGCAGCGGCCACAGCCAGGCCGAGTCGATGTGCGCGTGCCCGGTCGCCGAGACCCGGTGCGCGCTCGCCTCGGCCGGGCGGGCGAGCGCGCCCGCGAGCGCGGCGCGCGCGGCGGCCGCGGTGCCCGGCACGTCGTGCAGATCGAGGGCGTCGAGGGCGTCCTCCAGGGCGCGCAGGATCTCGTGCGCCCGTGACCGGTCGGCGGGCAGCTCGCGCCGCAGCCCGTCGAGGACCTCCAGGTCGAGGACCAGGTGCCACACCTCTTCGTCGAGTACGGCGAGGTCCGCGGCGGCGAACCGGTAGAGCGGGCGGTCCCCGGCGGTGCGTACGTCGCCCAGGAGCGTCGGCGTGAAGTCCCGCAGCACGGCCGGGTTGGCCGCCGCTTCGAGCAGCAGCTCCACCGGTTCGCCGCCGTGCGCGCGGGCCGCGACCGTGAGGTGCCGGTTGCGCGGATGGATGCCCTTCAGAGGCACGCCCGAGGCGTCGTGCAGCAGTCCCTCCGCCTGGAATCCGGGCCCGTCCCCGCTGAACCCGGGGTCGACGACGACCTCGACCCGGCGGCCCTGCCACTCCTCGGGCACCTGCCCGGAGAGCCGGAACCAGCTCGTCGACCAGGGCCTGCCCCACGCTGTCCCGACCGCGAACGGCTCGTACGCGGCGGCCAAGGCCTCGGCGACCGGTACAGGCTCGCCCGGCGCGTGCCACACGGAGAGCGCGAGCGGGGTGCGGTGCGGGTACTGGGCAGGACGGATGAACTGGCGGAGCGCCCGCTCCAGGCGCCCCTCCACGAGCGATCGGTCGTCGTGCACGGCGGCTCCTCGGGGTCGGGTCGGCGTTCGTTCACTTCCCCGCCGCGCCCCCGCGCACCCCGAGAAGTAGTGGAGGCAAGGCGTAGTTCAGCAAGGAGGAGGAGTGCCGCCACCGCAGCGGGGCATGCATCCCGTGTACGCGTTCGAGGACAGGCGCACGAGAACGGGCGCATGGGGAAGCCACGGCGCACAGGCGGGGGTCATGACACGGCAAGCACAGGAAAGTACGGCCGACGGTGCCACGAGTGAGGGGGATCGAATACAACTGCGTCGCAGACTCGCCCGCTCCGACCTGCGGTCCGTGTCCGAAGTGCGGCGGGCCTTGAGGGAGTTGCTGCGCAGACGGGGGAAGCCGGAGCACTCGGAGGTGGCGGAGCTGCTCACCAGCGAGATCGTCACCAACGCCCTGGTGCACACGGACCACGACGCGGTGGTGACCGCGACCGTGGGGGCGCACCGGCTCCGGGTGGAGGTCAGGGACCAGCTGGCACGCAGGCCGAGGCTGCGGGTACCGAACGCCGACGACGGTACCAGCGGCCGGGGCCTCGTCCTGGTGCAGTCCCTGGCGGACGCCTGGGGCGTGCACACCCAGGGGGTCGGCAAGGTGGTGTGGTTCGAGATGGGGGTCTGACGGCCTTTCGAAAAACAGCCGCGTCAACCCCACTGCTGCTCAAGGTCCTTGAGCTTCTGCTCCAGGGAGTCGAGCCGCGGCAGCGTCTCCGTGTCGTCCTCGGCGGTGAGGTCGACGGTCATCGCCTCGCCGCCCGACACGGCCTTCAGGGAGCGCCGGGAACGTACCGGAAGTTGTTCCGGCGCGGCTATCCCAGGGTCCGCGCCGCTGGGCACCGCGCCCTGCTCGACCTCGACCTGGGCTTGCCCGGCGCCCGGCGCCACGGCGGGCACCTCCTGCTTGCCGAGCTGTCCGGCCGCCTGCCCGCGCTGGCCGAGTTGCGGGGGCCGCGGTCCTGGCAGCCGCCCGGAGCGTCCGGCGAGGACGTGATGCCCGCGCCTGACCGCCCTGAGCCGGGCCCGCTCCAGCTTTTCCTGCTCACGCCTGCGCTGACGGTGCTGCTCCTTCTGCTTCCGGTCCTCGCGGACCTCTTCGACCGCCTCGTCCAGGCTGCGTACGCCCTCCAGGAGCATCAGTGACCAGGCGCCGAAGGTCTCCCGGGGCGCCCGCAGCCACCGTACGACCCGGATCTGCGGCAACGGCCGCGGCACCAGGCCCTGTTCGCGCAGCGCGGCCCGGCGGGTCTGCTTCAGGGCGCGGTCGAAGAGGACCGCGGCACTCAGCGACATGCCCGCGAAGAACTGCGGCGCGCCGTCATGCCCCAACCCCCGCGGCGCGTGCACCCAGTTGAACCAGGCGGCCGCGCCCGCGAACGTCCACACCAGGAGCCGCGAGCCGAGCGCGGCGTCCCCGTGGCTGGCCTCCCGCACGGCGAGCACGGAACAGAACATCGCCGCCCCGTCGAGGCCGAACGGCACCAGGTACTCCCAGCCGCCCGAGAGGTTGAGGTTCTGCCGGCCGAAGCCGACCAGGCCGTGGAAGGAGAGCGCCGCGGCGACCGCGGCACAGCAGAAGAGCAGGACGTACGAGGCCGTGCCGTAGACCGCTTCCTTGCGTCGGCGCCGCTCCTCACTCCGCTCCCAGGAGTCCTCGGCCTTGTCCCCGGCGCGCTTCCCGCGCGCGACCACCGTCACCGCCACAAGCACGCCCAGGAGCAGTACGCCGCCGGGAAGCAGCCAGTCCAGCGATATGTCGGTCATTCTCATCTGGGGTTCCTTGCATCGCATGAGGGCGTTTCGCGCGCCATCTTGGCCCAAGGCGCGGCGCCCTCTAGGCATTTCGTCATAAGAGAACGCCCAGGGGGTGCAAGGTGCCGCAGATAGGGGTTTCGTGCCCGAACCGTCGTACGGGCGTGGGCAGTTGGGTTCGAGTCGGATGACCCGAACGAGTGGTTAGCGCGAAAGCCCTGCGCTCAGCTTCTCGATGCGCTGCGCGTCGCAAGTGCGGGGGCAGGTGACACAGGTGTCCTCGGGGCGCAGCGTGTAGAAGAGGCAGCAGCTCGCCCGGTCCCGGGTGGGCAGCGACTCACCGCGCGGGCCGGTCAGTTCGCGGAACGCGGCGCTGCCGACGTACGGCTTGGTGGCCCCCGGAAGCAGCGCCTCCAGGTCGGCCATCGCGCGCCGCTCCTCGCCGAGCAGATGGGCGACGTACCAGAGCCCCTCGACGATCTCGTCCGTGGCCATGCCCCACATGGCCCGCGGTCCGCGCCGCATCCGTGGCCGGAAACCGTCGAGCACCGGACCCAGGTGTTCGGCCACCGCCGCCCGCACCTCGCCGCGCAGCGCCTCCTCGTCCGGTACGACCCGGGCGCCCGGCAGCCCGGCGGCCGGGTCGTCGGGCAGACAGGCGAATTCGTCCACGCGGACGGCCATCCGGCCGAGGGTGCGTTGGAATGTGACGTTCGACACCGGGAAGCGGGGCACGCGGCGGTGCAGGAACCACGGCATGGTGATGAGCAGGCAGGCCGGCCAGGCGTAGCGGTGCAGGCCGAAGCTGGCGATCACGTCCGGGCGTGCCTGCTGTCTGTAGTCCCGCAGGATCTGGGCGTTGTCCCAGGCGAGAAAGGCGTCGAGGGCGGCCCCGCCTTCCGCGAGCAGGGCGGCTTCGACCCAGCCGCCGCCCGACGGGGCCTGCTCCGCGGTGCCCAGTTCCTGGATCCGCAGCCCGGGAAATACCTCGGTCAGGCGTGCATACGCAGCGGTGACGGCCGAGGGGGCCGGGCGTACGGCGCCGGGCGCCTGGGCGTTGACCGAGGCTTGCGCCTGGGCGTGCGCCGGGGCGTAAACGGACATGCGAGGACCACCGATTTCGAGCGATCGTTAGCAGGTAAGCCTTACCTTACCCGAAGTGATCGAGGTTTGAACTCTCGCCCCGTCCGCCTATCGTCCGTAGGAACAGAGCGCACGAGATCAACTGACCGCACGAGCCGCCGAGGAGGACCCGAGTGGAGCAGGCCAGGCCGCGCCCCGCACCGGACTCCTCCGGATCCCCCGAGCCGGTGACGCCCACGCGCGTCCCCGAACAGCAGGCCCGCGGCGAGCACACGCACAACGAGCACACGCACAACGAGCACGCGCACACCGAACCCAGGCCCGCCGCGGTGCCGCCGCTGCCACCGGATGGTGGAACGGACCGTTCCGGCATGCCGGTGCAGCGCCACTCGGTACGCGGCCAGATCCTCGCCGCGCTACGGTCCGCCCTGGTCGGCGGCGAACTGGAGCCCGGCCAGGTGTACTCCGCGCCCGCGCTCGCGGAGCGGTTCGGGGTCTCGGCGACTCCGGTACGCGAGGCCATGCAGCGGCTCGCGCACGAGGGCGCCGTCGAGGTGGTGCCCAACCGGGGCTTCCGGGTCACCGAGCGCAGCGACCGCGAACTGGCCGAACTCGCCGAGGTCCGGGCCCTGTTGGAGGTGCCGGTGCTGCTGCGCCTGGCGCGCACCGTACCGGCCGAGCGATGGGCCGAGCTGTGGCCGCTCGCCGAGGAGACCACGGCGGCCGCGGCGCGCGGCGACCTGTGCGCCTACGTCGAGGCGGACCGTGCCTTCCACCGCGCGATCCTGTCCCTCGCCGGAAACCAGCAACTCCTCCTCGTCGCGGACGACTTGCACCGCCGCTCGCAGTGGCCACGGACCGACGGCCCGCCCCAGCGCCGCCGTGCCGACCTGCTCGCGGACGCGGCCGAGCACACGGCGCTGCTCGAGGCGCTGGCGGCGCAGGACCTGCCGGTGGTCACGTCGCTGGTACGGGGGCACTTCAACGGGTCGGGCACGGGGCCGGGTTGAGCCGGGGCCCGGCCGCCGCCCTTGCCGCCGTGGCTCAGGTGACCGAGAAGCCACCGTCCACAAAGATCGTCTGCCCCGTGACATAGCGGGCGCCGTCCCCGGCCAGGAACACGGCCACCGAGGCGAAGTCGCCCTCCTCGCCGTTCCGTCCGGCCATGGTGCGGGCGGCGAGTGCGGCCGGGCGGTCCGGGTCCTTGAAGGTCTCCGCGGTCAGCGGGGTGCGGACGAAGCCCGGCGCGACCGCGTTCACGCACACCCCGCGCTCCGACCACGCCTCGGCCTGCGAGCGGGCGAGCGCGGTGACCGCGGCCTTCGAGACGCCGTACGCACCGCTGTTGCCGAAGGCGCGGATGCTCTGCTGCGAGGCGAGATGAATGATCCGCCCCCACCCGCGCTCGGCCATGCCGGGCCCGAACCGCTGCCCGAGCAGGAAGGGGGCGTCGAGGTTCACCGCCATCGTCGTGTCCCACTGCTGTTCGGTGAGGTCGTCGAGCGGGGGCCGGAGGTTGATCCCGGCGGACGTGACGAGAATGTCCGGTTCGCCGTACGGTTCGGCCGCTTCGTCCGCCGCCGCGCGCAGGGCCGCACGGTCGCCCATGTCGGCGGTCACGTACGCGGCCTCGTGGCCCTTGGCCCGCAGCTCCGCCACGGTCTCCTTCAGCGGCCCCGGCCTGCGCGCCATCAGTACGGTGCGCGCCCCGGCATCGGCCAGGGCATGGGCCATGGCCCGGCCGATGCCGGAACTGCCGCCGGTGACGAGGGCGGTGCGGCCGTGGAGGCCGAAGTGGCGGGTGAGGAAGTCGTTCATGGTTCGATCTTGCCTGGGACCAGGGGCGCGCTGCCCCGGGGGGCGCCCCTGGTGCGCAGTCCTACGCCGCCGCCGGAGGCGTCAGCTGGGACGTGAGCCAGACCGGTACGCCGCCCAGGAGGCGGTGCAGCCGTGCTGCCTCGGCGCGCAGGCGGGCCGCCTCCGGTTCCGGTTCGGTCTCCGCGAGTGAGGCGAGCGCCGGGGCGGTGCCCACCAGGTAACCCAGCTCCTCGCGGATCCGCAGCGACTCCGCGAAGCTGTGCCGCGCCTCAGCCAACTCGCCCTCGCGCAGCGCGAGCCCGCCCAGGTGGCGCCAGGTCGAGGAGATCAGGAGCCGGTCGCCGACGGCCGTGGCCCCGGCATGGGCGCGCCGGTACGCGGCCCGGGCGGCCTGCGGTGAGTCGCCCAGGTGCTCGGCGATCAGGCCGCGCCGGTAGTCGAGCAGGGGGCGGCAGGGCGCGTTCGGGGTGAGCAGGGCGGCCGCCCGGCCGAGCGCGGCACGGGCCTCGTCGGCCCGGTCCCGTACGCCCAACACCGTAGCGGCATAGGCGAGTTGGCCCCGCTCACAGGCCGCGGCGCCGCGCTCGTCGTCGGTCGCGGCGACCGCCTCCGCGGTCCGCAGGGCGTCCTCCGCCTCGGTCCAGCCCCGCTCGGAGTAGAGGCACCGCTCGACGAGGAGCGCCGCGCGCTGCCGCGCCGCCTCTGGTCTGGTGTCCCGCTCGAGGAGGGCGGCGGCGTCGGTCCAGCAGCCGCGGGAGCGCAGCCGCCACACCGCCGTCCGGAGTGCGGAGGCCCGTGCCTCGGGCGAACCGCCGTGCGCGGGATCGGACTTGGGACCAGAACCGGACATGGCGGTGTCCGCCACATTCCCCTCCCCAGGAGCGCGTCATTGAGCTGTGGCGGCATCTCAACACGGATCCCTGCGGGGCGCCAAGGGGGTTGCGTGAACTGGTTCACAAACTTGGTGTTTTCTGGGGGCTTCGCCCCCAGGCCCCCTTAGCTCATCCGCAGTGCCAGGAAAAAGTCCAGCTTGTCCTCCAAGCGGGAGAGGTCGCGGCCCGTCAGCTGTTCGATGCGGCCCACGCGGTAGCGCAGCGTGTTCACGTGCAGGTGGAGGCGGGAGGCGCAGCGGGTCCAGGAGCCGTCGCAGTCCAGGAACGCCTCCAGGGTCGGGATGAGTTCGGCCCGGTGGCGGCGGTCGTACTCGCGCAGCGGGTCCAGGAGGCGGGCCGTGAAGGCGCGGCGTACGTCGTCCGGGACGAAGGGAAGCAGCAGGACGTGGGAGGCCAGTTCCTGGTGGCCGGCCGCGCAGACCCGGCCCGGGCGGGCGGCCGCGACCCGGCGGGCGTGCCGGGCTTCTTCCAGGGCGCCGCGCAGGCCCTCCGCCGAGTGCACGGAGGCGCTGACGCCGAGGGTGAGGCGGCCGTCGTCGGCCAGTCCCGCGGCCAGCGGGTCGCGTACCGCCTCCAGGAGCGAGTCGGCCAGCAGGCCGGTCTCCGCGCTGTCCTGCTCCGAGGTGACGGCGGGCAGCGGGACCAGGGCGATGGCCTCGTCCCCGGTGTGCGCGACGGCGATACGGTCGGCGGGTTCCGGGCCCTTGGCCAGCGGGTCGACCAGGATCTCCTCCAGGAGCGACTGCGCGACCGGGCCGCCCTCGATGTCCCCGCCGGACCACTCGACCCGGGCCACCACGACCTGCCAGTGCGGGGCCGCGCCCAGGCCGGGCAGCAGCACCGGGGCCGCGACGCGCAAGCGGGCGGCGATCTCGGGCGGGGCCGCGCCGGTCTGGACGAGTTCCAGGACCTCCTGGGCGAGGCGGCGGCGCACCGTGCGGGCCGCGTCCCGGCGGTCGCGCTCGACGGCGATCAGCTGGGTGACGCCTTGCAGCAGGTCAAGGCGCTCTTCGGGCCAGTCGCCCGCGTCCGCCTCGACCGCGAGGAGCCAGTCGGAGAGCACGGTCTCGCGGACGTCCCGGGCGGCGCCCGCCGCGCCCCGGCCGCTGCTGCGGATGGGGAAGAGCGAGTACGTCGTGCCCTGAGTGGTCACCCGGTGCGGGCCGCGCCGCCCGGTGCGGGTGGCCGCCAGGTGCTCGGCGGCGAGGGTGGCGCAGATGTCGGAGGGCAGCGGTGCAGTGGCCGCGTTGGAGCCCGCGATGGGGCGTCCCGCGGGGGAGAGCACCCAGGCGCGCAGGTCCAGGTCGCTGCCGAGCAGGTCGAGCACCACGTCCGGGCCGCCGCCCGCCGGGCCGGAGGTCATCAGGCGGCGGTGCCGGTCCACCACGGCGGCCAGATCCCCGGCGCGCTCGCCGGACACCTGGCGTACCACGTGCTCGGTGATGGTGGCGAAGGCGACCTGCTCGTTCACCGCGAACAGCGGCAGGCGGTGCTTCGCGCAGGCCGTCACCAGGTCCTCCGGGACGGGTCCCAGCTCCGCCTCGCCCGCCGCGAGCGCGGCCACGCCCGCGGACGCCAGGATCCGGACGAACGGCTCTGAATCGGACGCGTCCCGGCGCCAGGCCAGGCCGGTCAGGACCAGCTCGCCCCCGGAGAGATAGCGGCTGGGGTCGCGGAGGTCCGTGGTCATGACGCCGCGGACCGTCCGGTCCAGTTCGCCCTCGCCGCCGAGCAGCCGCAGCCCCAGCGCGTCGGTTTCGAGGAGTGCGCGCAACCGCATGGTTGTGTTCGCCGCCGATCCTGTCTCGATCTTGCCGTTGATCTGTGGTCTTGGGTTTCGGCAGGAAAACGATCAGGTTGCTGACCCCTGCCTTTCATACGAATCTACAAGATGGACCCGACGACCAGCCAACTCCTTCATGTTTTCAGTGACTGACCGGCGGGGGTGCTCGAGCGGTGTACTGACGCCATTCCGCGTTAACAAAACATGAACGAGCCGGACCGAGGGACGACAGAGGCATACGGCCCGACGTCCAGATGGCTCGAAACGATCGACCCGATACGAAGAAGAGAGCCGCTCATGGACTTCCTTCGCCCCGCCAGCTGGGAGGAGGCGCTCGCCGCCAAGGCCGAGCACCCCACTGCTGTGCCGATTGCGGGTGGCACCGATGTGATGGTCGAGATCAACTTCGACCACCGTCGCCCCGAGTACCTCCTGGACCTCAACCGCATCACCGAGCTCCAGGAGTGGCACGTTGGCGAGGAGACCGTCCAGCTGGGCGCGTCCGTGCCGTACACCAAGATCATGGAGAATCTGCGGACCGAGTTGCCCGGCCTCGCGCTCGCCTCGCACACCGTGGCCTCGCCGCAGATCCGCAACCGCGGCGGCGTCGGCGGCAACCTCGGCACCGCCTCGCCGGCCGGTGACGCGCACCCCGCGCTGCTCGCCGCCGACTGCGAGGTCGAGGTCGCCTCGCAGGCCCGCGGCAGCCGCATGATCCCGATCGACGCGTTCTTCACCGGCGTGAAGCGCAACGCGCTCGAGGCCGACGAGCTCATCAAGTCCGTGCACATCAAGAAGGCGGACGGGCCGCAGCAGTACTCCAAGGTGGGTACGCGGAACGCCATGGTCATCGCCGTGTGCGCCTTCGGTATCGCCCTGCACCCCGAGACCCGCACCGTGCGCACCGGCATCGGCTCCGCGGCCCCGACCCCGATCCGGGCCAAGGCCGCCGAGGAGTTCCTGAACGCGGCGCTCGAAGAGGGCGGTTTCTGGGACAACGGCAAGATCATCACCCCGTCGATCGCCAAGCAGTTCGCGGAGCTCTGCTCCGGCGCCGCCAACCCGATCGACGACGTCCGCGGCACCGCGAGCTACCGCAAGCACGCCGTAGGCATCATGGCCCGCCGCACGCTCGGCTGGACCTGGGAGTCGTACCGCAGCGGCAAGGGCCGTGGCGCGGAAGGAGTTGCGTAACAATGCGCGTCAATTTCACGGTCAACGGCCGTCAGCAGGAAGCCGACGACGTATGGGAGGGCGAGTCCCTGCTGTACGTGCTGCGCGAGCGCATGGGGCTTCCGGGTTCGAAGAACGCCTGTGAGCAGGGCGAGTGCGGATCCTGCACGGTCCGCCTCGACGGCGTGCCGGTGTGTTCGTGTCTCGTCGCCGCCGGTCAGGCCGAGGGACGCGAGATCGTCACGGTCGAGGGCCTCGCCGACTTCGCCAAGCAGCGTGCCGAGCACGGCGGTTGTGCCTCCGGTGCCTGCGGCTCCGACAGCAAGTCCGCCAACAGCACCGGCACCTCGCTCCAGGACGCCCAGCAGTGGTCCGCCAAGGGCACCGACTCGCAGACCGGTGAGGGGGGCGAGCTCTCCCCGATCCAGCAGGCGTTCATCGACGCCGGTGCCGTCCAGTGCGGCTTCTGCACCCCGGGCCTCCTGGTCGCCGCCGACGAGCTTCTGGAGCGGAACGACACGCCGTCCGACGCGGACATCCGCGAGGCGCTCTCCGGCAACCTCTGCCGCTGCACCGGTTACGAGAAGATCCTGGACGCGGTCCGTCTGGCGGCCGCCCGTCAGGGAGAGGCGGTCTGATCATGGCTGGTACGACGACACATTCCCCTGCGGGGGCCCCCACCAACGTCACGCAGGGCTCCCAGACCAAGGGCGGCATCGGCGAGTCGACGCTGCGCCCCGACGGCACCCTGAAGGTCACCGGCGAGTTCGCGTACTCCTCGGACATGTGGCACGAGGACATGCTGTGGGGCCAGACGCTCCGTAGCACCGTCGCGCACGCCGAGATCGTGTCCATCGACACCTCCGAGGCCCTGGCCATGTCGGGCGTGTACGCGGTCCTCACGTACGACGACCTGCCGGCCGAGATGAAGAACTACGGCCTGGAGATCCAGGACACCCCGGTCCTCGCGCACGGCAAGGTCCGTCACCACGGTGAGCCGGTCGCCCTCGTGGCCGCCGACCACCCGGAGACCGCACGCCGCGCCGCCGCGAAGATCAAGATCGAGTACAAGGAGCTGCCCCTCATCACCGATGAGGCCTCGGCGACCGCTCCCGACGCCGTACTCGTGCACGAGGGCCGCGACGACCACCACATCGGTCATGTCCCGCACCCGAACATCGTGCACCGCCAGCCGATCATCCGCGGCAACGCCGACGAGGCCGCCAAGAAGGCCGACGTCATCGTCAAGGGCGAGTACACCTTCGGCATGCAGGACCAGGCCTTCCTCGGCCCGGAGTCCGGCCTCGCGGTGCCCGCCGAGGACGGCGGTGTCGACCTGTACGTGGCCACCCAGTGGCTGCACTCGGACCTCGAGCAGATCGCCCCGGTCCTCGGCCTGCCCGAGGAGAAGGTGCGCATGACGCTCTCCGGCGTCGGCGGTGCCTTCGGTGGCCGTGAAGACATCTCGATGCAGATCCACGCCTGCCTGCTCGCGCTGCGCACCGGCAAGCCCGTCAAGATCGTCTACAACCGGTTCGAGTCGTTCTTCGGCCACGTCCACCGGCACCCGGCGAAGCTCACTTACGAGCACGGCGCCACCAAGGACGGCAAGCTCACGCACATGAAGTGCAAGATCGTCCTGGACGGCGGCGCCTACGCGTCGGCCTCCCCGGCGGTCGTCGGCAACGCCGCGTCCCTGTCGGTCGGCCCGTACGTCATCGACGACGTGGAGATCGAGGCGCTCGCCCTCTACAGCAACAACCCGCCGTGCGGCGCGATGCGCGGCTTCGGCGCGGTCCAGGCGTGCTTCGCGTACGAGGCCCAGATGGACAAGCTGGCCGCCAAGCTGGGCATGGACCCGGTGGAGCTGCGGCAGCTCAACGCCATGGAGCAGGGCACGATCATGCCGACCGGGCAGCCGGTCGACTCGCCCGCCCCGGTCGCCGAGATCCTGCGCCGCGTCAAGGCCCGCCCGCTGCCGCCCGAGCGTCAGTGGGAGGTCGCCGACGGCGCGGCCGACGTGCGCGAGCTGCCCGGTGGTCTCTCCAACACCACGCACGGCGAGGGCGTCGTCCGCGGCGTCGGCTACGCGGTCGGCATCAAGAACGTCGGCTTCTCCGAGGGCTTCGACGACTACTCCACCGCCAAGGTGCGCATCGAGGTCATCAACGGCGAGCCCGTCGCGACCGTGCACACCGCGATGGCGGAGGTCGGCCAGGGCGGTGTCACCGTCCACGCGCAGATCGCCCGCACCGAGCTCGGCGTCCAGCAGGTCACCATCCACCCCGCCGACACCCAGGTGGGCTCGGCCGGTTCGACCTCCGCGTCCCGCCAGACGTACGTCACCGGCGGCGCCGTCAAGAACTCCTGCGAGCTCGTCCGCGAGAAGGTCCTGGAGATCGGCCGCAAGAAGTTCGGCTCCTACCACCCGGCGTGGGCCACGGCCGAGCTGCTGCTCGAAGGCGGCAAGGTCATCACCGACGGCGGCGAGGTGCTCTCCACCATCCAGGAGGTCCTGGAGGACGAGCACGTCGAGATCGAGGCCGAGTGGCGGCACCGCCCCACCGTGGCCTTCGACCTCGTCACCGGCCAGGGCAACGGCCACGTCCAGTACTCCTTCGCCGCGCACCGCGCGGTGGTCGAGGTGGACACCGAGCTCGGTCTGGTCAAGGTGATCGAGCTGGCCTGCGCCCAGGACGTCGGCAAGGCCCTCAACCCGCTCTCCGTCGTCGGCCAGATCCAGGGTGGCACCACCCAGGGCCTGGGCGTCGCGGTGATGGAGGAGATCGTCGTCGACCCGAAGACCGCGAAGGTGCGCAACCCGTCCTTCACGGACTACCTGATCCCGACCATCCTCGACACGCCGACCATCCCCGTCGACGTACTCGAACTGGCCGATGAGCACGCGCCGTACGGCCTCCGTGGCATCGGTGAGGCTCCCACCCTGTCGTCCACTCCGGCCGTCCTCGCGGCGATCCGGAACGCGACCGGGCTGGAGCTCAACAAGACGCCGGTCCGCCCCGAGCACCTCACCGGCGCCTGAACACTCCGGCGGGTGGTCGCCCGGATCTCCTCCCCGATCCGGGCACCGCTCCCACCCTCCGGACCCCCTCGCGGGGAAATGTCGGGGGAACGAAGTACCCCTCCGGAAGGGGGTGGGGACGCCAGGTCCCCGGCGCCTTCCGGAGTCCCCCAACCCGTTCGTCTCGGGCCGTCCCCCGGGTCGTGCAGCCCAACTGAATCCCAAATCTCGCGCTCAAAGCGGGTGCCCCTATGAACCTTGGGAGTAGGCACCATGACCCAGCAATCCACTGAGCCGAAGACCACCGCGGAAGACGCAGGCGAAGGCACGCGTCAGCCCGCGGGACGGTCTTGGCTCGACCGGTACTTCCACATATCCGGGAGAAACTCGACCATCGGCCGTGAGGTCCGTGGTGGCATCACCACGTTCATGGCGATGGCGTACATCGTCCTGCTCAACCCGGTCATTCTGAGCAGCTCCGCGGATATCACCGGCGCCCACCTCAGCATTGATCAGCTGACCACGGCCACCGCGCTCGCCGCCGCGGTCACTACGATCGCCATGGGCTTCCTGGGCAATGTGCCCCTCGCTCTGGCCGCGGGACTCAGCGTCTCCGCCGTAATGGCGTTCCAGGTCGCACCCCAGATGACCTGGGGCAACGCCTTCGCGATGTGCCTCGTCTACGGCGCGATCATCATCCTGTTGGTCGTCACCGGCCTCCGTGAAATGATCATGAACGCCATCCCCTTGGCGATCAAGCACGCGATCACCATGGGCATCGGCCTCTTCGTCTGCCTCATCGGCCTGGTCCAGGCCGGGTTCGTCACCTCCATGCCCAGCGAGCACGGTGACGTCGGCGCCAAGCCCATCCAGCTCGGCATCGACGACAAGCTCATCGGCTGGCCCGTCGCCATCTTCGCGATCACCGTGCTGCTGATCTTCGCCCTGCAGGTCCGCAAGGTCCCCGGCGCCATCCTCATCGGCATCGTCGGCGGCACCGTCGTCGCCATGGCTGTGAACGCCTTCGCCGGGGTCCCGAAGAAGGACTGGGGCCTCAACGTCCCCGAGCTGCCCGGCTCACTCGTCTCGACGCCGGACTTCGGCCTCTTCGGCCAGGTGTCGTTCAGCGGCATCACCGACGTCAGCGGCATCACCATCGGCGTCATCGTCTTCACCCTGGTCCTCGCCGGGTTCTTCGACGCCATCGGCACCATCATCGGCATCGGCCAGCAGGCCGGACTCGCCGACCGGGAAGGCAAGATGCCGGGCCTCAACAAGGCCCTGGCGATCGACGGCGCGGGTGGTGTCGTCGGCGGTCTCGCCGGTGCCTCCGGGCAGACGGTGTTCGTCGAGTCCACCGCGGGCGTCGGCGACGGTGCGCGCACCGGCCTCGCCAGTGTCGTCACCGGCCTCGGCTTCACGCTGTGCCTGTTCTTCACGCCGCTGGCGCAGATGATCCCGACGCAGGTCGCGGCCGCCGCCCTGGTCGTCATCGGCGGGATGATGATGTCCAACGCCAAGCACATCGACTGGAACGACCAGGCCACCTCCATCCCGGTGTTCCTGACCACCGTTCTGATGCCCTTCACCTACTCGATCACCGCCGGTATCGCCGCGGGCATCATCGCCCACGTGCTGATCAAGACGGTGCAGGGCAAGGTGCGCGAGATCGGCTGGCTCATGTGGGTCCTGGCCGTCATCTTCGTCGCCTTCTTCTCCCTCCACGCCATCGAGGGGTGGCTGGGCGCCTAGCCCAGGCGCACCCTTGATCACACACCCGTTAGGAGACCGACATGCTGGACATCGCCGAAGAGCTGAACCGGTGGGTCGAGCAGGGACGCGACTTCGCGATCGCCACCGTGGTGGCGGTCAGCGGCAGCGGGCCCCGGCAGCCGGGCGCGGCCCTCGCCGTCGACAGCGAGGGCACCGCGATCGGGTCCGTCTCCGGCGGGTGTGTGGAGGGCGCCGTCTACGAGCTGTGCCAACAGTCGCTCGAAGACGGCGAGACGGTGCTCGAACGCTTCGGTTACAGCGACGAGGACGCCTTCGCGGTCGGCCTGACCTGCGGCGGCATCATCGACATCCTCGTCACCCCGGTACCTGCGGACGCCCCGGGACGGGGGGTGTTCGCGGCTGCGCTGGCCGCCGCCGCCTCCGGCGAGGCGGCGGCGGTCGCGCGGATCACCGACGGCCCCGCCGACCTGAAGGGCCGAGCGCTGCTCATCCGCCCCGACGGCTCGTACGAGGGCGGTCTCGGCGGCCACCCGGAACTGGACCGCACCGCCGTCGGCGAGGCCAGGGCCCTGCTCGATGCGGGCCGCACCGGCACCGTGGAGATCGGCGAGGACGGCTCGCGCTGCGGGCAGCCGCTCACGCTCCTCGTCGAGTCCTCGGTGCCGCCGCCCCGCATGATCGTCTTCGGCGCGATCGACTTCGCGTCGGCACTCGTACGAATCGGAAAGTTCCTCGGGTACGAGGTGACGGTGTGCGACGCACGCCCGGTCTTCGCGACCCGCACCCGCTTCCCCGAGGCCGACGAGATCGTGGTCGAGTGGCCGCACCAATACCTCGAGCGCGAGGCCGAGGCCGGGTCGGTCGACGCCCGTACGGTCCTCTGCGTCCTCACCCACGACGCCAAGTTCGACGTACCACTGCTACGGCTCGCGCTGCGGCTTCCGGTCGCGTACGTCGGGGCCATGGGCTCGCGGCGCACGCACGAGGATCGCAACCGTCGACTGCGCGAGGTCGGCGTCACCGAGCTGGAGCTGGCGCGGCTGCGCTCCCCGATCGGGCTCGACCTGGGCGCGCGTACGCCCGAGGAGACGGCCCTGTCGATCGCCTCGGAGATCGTGGCGAACCGGCGCGGCGGGAGCGGGGTGTCCCTGACGGGCGCCCACACACCGATCCACCACGAAGGCGACGCGGTGCCGACGGGGCACATCGGGTCGGTGGCCTGACCGCCGGTTCCGTGAGTCGGTTCCGTGAGGGGCCTCTGTCCGGCTGAGGCCGCAGCCGGACAGGGGCCTCAGCCGATGAGCATCCCGGCGATCGCCGCGCTCATCAGGTTGGCCAGGGTCCCGGCGATGATCGCCCGGATGCCCATCTGCGCGATCTCGCCCCGGCGCTTGGGGATCAGGCTGCCGAGCCCGCCGAGCAGGATCGCCAGCGAGGAGAAGTTGGCGAACCCGGTGAGCGCGAACGTCGTGATCGTCGCGGTCTTGGGGCTGAACTCCCCGATCTGCGGGCCGAAGTCGGCGAAGGCCACGAACTCGTTGAGGACGAGCTTCTGTCCGACGAAGCCACCGGAGGCGACCGCTTCGCTCCACGGCACCCCGATCGCGGTCATCACCGGCGCGAAGCAGTAGCCGATCAGCTTCTGAAAGGTCAGGTCGTCGGCGCCGAACCAGCCGCCGATGCCGCCGAGGAGGAGGTTGAGCAGGGCGATCAGAGAGATGAAGGCGATGAGCATGGCGGCGATGTTCGCGGCCAGTTTGAGGCCGTCCGCCGCGCCCCGGGCGGCGGCGTCGATGACGTTGCGCGGCTTGTGCTCGTCCGGGTGCTCTTCCATGGGGTGCAGGGCGTGTTCGGCGTGCTCGCCCTCCGGGTGCTCGCCCTCCGCCGCCTTGCCCTCCCTCTTGCTCTCGCCCTCGCCCTCGCCCTTGCTCTCGCCCTCGTGCTTGACCTCGGCCCCGTGCAGCGTCTCCACGGTCGCGTCCGCGTCGGCTTCCGCCGCCGGGAGACGGTTGAACGCGGGGTGGCCGGTCTCCGGAATGATGATCTTGGCCATCATGAGGCCCGCGGGCGCGGCCATGAAGGCCGCCGCGATCAGGTAGTCAAGGCGGGCCCCGAGCAGCGAATAGCCCAGAAGCACCGTGCCCGCCACGGTCGACACCCCGCCGACCATCACGGCGAACAGCTCGGAGCGGGTCATCGCCGCCAGATAGGGCCGGATGAACAGCGGCGCCTCGGTCTGCCCGACGAACATGTTGGCGGCCGCGTTCATCGACTCCGCCCGGGTCGTGCCGAGCAGTCGCTGCAGCGCGCCGCCGATGATGTTCACGACCCACTGCATGATGCCGAGGTGGAAGAGCACCGCGCCCAGCGCTGCGACGAAGATGACCACGGGCAGCACCTGGAACGCGAAGATCACGCCCTCGCCCTCGACCAGGTCCCCGAAGAGGAAGCTGATCCCTTCATTGGACGCGGAGATAACGTTGCCGACCCCGTCCGAGACCCATTTAAGGAAGCGCTCCCCGCGATCCCAATAGAGCACCAGGAAGGCGAGGCCCAGTTGGAGGGCCAGCGCGCCGCCGACGGTGCGCGGTTTGATGGCTCGCCGGTCGGTGGACACCGCGACCGCGATCGCGAGCAGGGCGGCCATGCCGCCGAGTCCCCAGAGTACGTTCATGACCCTTATGGGACCCGACGTCGCGCGGCCGAACGCTCAGCGCCACGCCGCGGGGCCAGCGGCACCGCTGCGGTGTCCGGTGGGGAGCGCATGGCAGCTGCATCGAGGGATCGGGGAAGTTTGCTGTGTTCGAATGCGCGGGCCCGGAGGGGCGGGTAGCGTCGCGGGTGTGAAGCTCGCGGTGCAGGTGAAGCTGCTGCCAACGCCCGGGCAGGCGGCGGCACTTGAGGCGACACTGCGCGCCTGCAACGAGGCAGCTGCCTGGGCCAGCGGCGTGACCTTCGAAAAGGATGTGAAGAACAACTTCGCGCTGCGCGAGCACACCTACGGCGAGATAAAGGCGCGGTGGGGGCTGGGTGCGCAGGCCGCCCAGCACGTGATCAAGAAGACGTGCGACGCGTACGCCACGTTGAGAGCGAACCTCAGGGCCGGGAACCTGGGCAGGCCCGGTTCCAGGCGGTACCGGAAGGCCACTGGGAAGCCGATCGCCTTCCGGCCGCAGAGCGCCCAGCCGTATGACGACCGGATGCTGTCCTGGCAGATCACCGAGCGCCGGGTGTCGATCTGGACGGTTGCCGGGCGGATCAAGGACGTGGCGTTCACCGCGGGCCCTGAGCAGCTGGCCACCCTGTCCCTGCACCGCAAGGGCGAGTCCGATCTGGTGTGCCGGGACGGCATGTGGTTCCTGCAGGCCACGTGCGAGGTGCCCGAAGCGCCGCCGAACACGGACCCGGTGGACTTCCTCGGGGTCGACCTGGGCATCGTGAACATCGCCACCACGTCCGACGGCGAAATCATGGCAGGACGTGAACTCAACCGGGGACGGCTGCGTGAACGCACGCTCCGCACCAAGCTGCAGAAGAAGAACACCCCGTCCGCCAAGCGTCGGCTGAAGAAGCGGCGGCGCAAGGAGGCGCGGCGGGCGCGGGACATCAACCACAAGATCGCGAAACATGTGGTGGCCGAGGCTGAACGCACCGGTCGCGGGATCGCCCTGGAAGACCTGACGGGCATCCGCGAGCGGGTACGGCTGAGGAAGCCCCAACGGGCCACCCTCTCCAGCTGGTCCTTTGCCCAGTTGGGGGCGTTCATCGCGTACAAGGCCCGCCGGGCGGGTGTGCCGGTGGTGCATGTCGATCCGGCGTACACCTCCCGCACCTGTGCTGAGTGCGGCCACATCGACAGGGCGAACCGGGTCTCCCAGGCCCTCTTCGCCTGCCGGAACTGCGGCGTCGTTGCGCACGCGGACCGGAACAGCTCCCGCAACATCCGCGCCCGTGCGTGGGAGTTGTGGCGATGCGGGGCCGGGTCAACGGCCCCTGCCTCACTACCGCGTCAGCGGGGCGGGGCTGGACGCAAACGCAGCACCACAGCCAGTGATGCCCGTTGTGCAAACCCGTCGCTTTAGCGACGGGTAGTTGACGCAATTGTTCAGCGCCCCCGCCCGGCTCGCGGAATGGCCCTGGGAGTCCAGTGTCGAGGGCGGGCGCGGGCTGCGGATCGTGGCCGGGCTGACGGACGCGTGGGGCGTACGGGACCGGGCCGTGGGCAAGACGGTGTGGGCGGAGCTGACCGTCGAACGGCTCCTGTGACGGGGCGGTCTTTGGCACCTGCACCGCATACGGGACCTTCGTCTCTGCCCCGGCCCCGGGTGCCGTACGCACCCTGGAACCATGAGCAATGCCTCTACCTCCACCACCGCCCCCGTCCTCGTCGCCGTGGACGGCTCCGACCCCAGCCTCCGTGCCCTGCGCTGGGCCCGCGACACGGCCCGGCTGCGCGGCACCGACGTGCTCGCCGCGCACGTCCGGCCGGGGCGCGGCGGCGGTACGGGCGAGGCGGGGCGCCCCGACCCAGTGGGGCAGCAGATCGAGACGGTACGGGGCGAGGTGGCCGACGACGGCCCCAAGGTGCGGTTCATGGCCGTGCGGGGTGTGCAGGGCGGCCCGTCCGTCAGGCTCTGCGAGCTCGCCGAGCGGGACGGGCTGCTCGTCCTCGGCTCCCGCGGCCTCGGCGGCTTCGCCGCTCTGCTCCTCGGCTCGAACGGCCGCAGGTGCGCGACCCATGCCCCCGGCCCCGTGGTCGTCGTGCCGCACGCCTCCCGGGCCGTGGACGCCGCCCCGCCGCCCGGCCGGGAACGGCACGGCCGGGTCGTGCTCGGGCTCGACCCGGAGGAGACCCCGGACGAGGCGATCGCGTTCGCCTTCGCCGAGGCGGCCCGCCGCCGCGCCGAGCTCCAGGTGATCTCCACGTATCGGGTGCCGTTCAGCGCGCTCACGGTGGTCGGTGAGTTCGGCCCCGGCCACGGCCCCGGTCACGGCGACGTCCCGGGCGGGCTCGTGCTCACCGCCGGACAGCGGTCCCGTCTCGCCCCGTACGCCGAACACCACCCGCAGGTCACCGTCGACCCCGTGGTGACCCCCGCGGATCCGTGCGGCCGCCTCGTCACCGCCTCGACCCGCGCCGACCTGGTCGTGGTCGGCCGCCACCGCCGCCGCCTGCGCGCCGACGCGCTGCCTCTCGGCTCCGTCACGAATGCGGTCCTCACCCATGCCCACGCTCCGGTCGCGGTCATCCCCGCGGGCTGAGCCTGGAACCGATCAGGAATCGAGAAGCAGGGCCCGCGCGCCCCGGTTAGCGTGACCACGTTGGCGGCCCCGCCAGCAGCCGTAGTGACGGAGACAGACACGATGAGCCAGGCCAAGAAGCAGGCCAAGAAGACGGAGACGGACCCACGGTCGTCGAAGACGGGCCCGCGGTCGTCCGCGGCGCCGCACGTCGCCGACAGCCACGACCTGATCCGGGTGCACGGCGCGCGCGAGAACAACCTCAAGGACGTCAGCGTCGAGCTCCCGAAGCGCCGCCTCACGGTGTTCACCGGCGTCTCCGGCTCGGGCAAGAGCTCCCTGGTGTTCGACACCATCGCCGCGGAGTCGCAGCGGCTGATCAACGAGACCTACAGCGCCTTTGTGCAGGGCTTCATGCCGACCCTCGCGCGGCCCGAGGTCGACGTACTCGACGGCCTGACCACCGCGATCATCGTGGACCAGCAGCGGATGGGCGCCGACCCGCGCTCCACCGTCGGCACCGCCACCGACGCCAACGCGATGCTGCGCATCCTCTTCAGCCGCCTCGGCGAGCCGCACATCGGCTCGCCCGGCGCCTTCTCCTCCAACGTCGCCTCGGTCACGGCGAGCGGCGGGATGACGGTCGACCGCGGGGCCGACAAGACCAGGACGGAGAAGGTGACCTTCAGCCGCACCGGCGGCATGTGCACGCACTGCGAAGGCCGCGGCACCGTCTCCGACATCGACCTCACCCAGCTCTACGACGACTCCAAGTCCCTCAACGAGGACCCGTTCACCATCCCCACGTACACCGGGGGCGGCTGGGTCCTACGGGTCATCACCGAGTCGGGCTTCTTCGACCCGGACAAGCCGATCCGCAAGTACACCAAGAAGGAGCGGCACGACTTCCTCTACCGCGAGCCGACCAAGGTGAAGATCAACGGCGTCAACCTCACCTACGAGGGGCTGATCCCGAAGATCCAGAAGACGTTCCTGGCCAAGGACCGGGAGGCGATGCAGCCGCACATCCGGGCCTTCGTGGACCGGGCGGTCACCTTCGCCGAGTGCCCCGAGTGCGACGGCACCCGGCTCAGCGAGCTGGCCCGCTCGTCCCGGATCGGCAAGGTCAACATCGCCGACGCGTGCGCGATGGAGATCAGGGACCTGGCCGAATGGGTCCGCGGTCTCGACGAGCCGTCGGTGATGCCGCTCCTCGTGAAGCTTCAGCACACCCTCGACTCGTTCGTGGAGATCGGCCTCGGCTATCTCTCGCTGGACCGCTCGTCGGGCACGCTGTCGGGCGGCGAGGCACAGCGCGTCAAGATGATCCGCCACCTCGGCTCCTCGCTCACCGATACGACGTACGTCTTCGACGAGCCGACGATCGGCCTGCACCCGCACGACATCCAGCGCATGAACAACCTGCTGCTTCGGCTGCGGGACAAGGGCAACACGGTGCTCGTCGTGGAGCACAAGCCGGAGACGATCGCGATCGCGGACCACGTCGTCGACCTCGGCCCCGGCGCCGGTACGGCGGGCGGCACCGTCTGCTTCGAGGGCACCGTCGAGGCGCTGCGGGCCAGCGGCACCATCACCGGCCGCCATCTCGACGACCGGGCCGCCCTCAAGGAGACGGTGCGGGGGCCCACCGGCAGGCTGCCGATCCGCGGCGCGACGACGCACAACCTGCGCGACGTCGACGTGGACATTCCGCTCGGGGTGCTCACCGTCATCACCGGCGTCGCGGGCTCCGGCAAGAGCTCGCTCGTGCACGGCTCGCTGCCGAAGCACGTCGGCATGCCTGGCACGCCCGACACGGCCGTGGTCTCGGTCGACCAGACCGCGATCCGCGGCTCGCGCCGGAGCAACCCGGCGACGTACACCGGACTGCTCGACCCGATCCGCAAGGCGTTCGCCAAGGCCAACGGCGTGAAGCCCGCACTGTTCAGCGCCAACTCCGAGGGGGCTTGCCCCACTTGCAACGGTGCCGGTGTCCTCTTCACCGACCTGGGGATGATGGCCGGAGTCTCCACACCGTGCGACGAGTGCGAGGGGAAGCGGTACCAGGCCGCGGTGCTCGAGCATCGCCTCGGCGGGCGCGACATCAGCGAGGTGCTCGCGATGTCGGTGGCCGAGGCGGCGGAATTCTTCGGTACGGGGGAGGCCCGGACCCCGGCAGCCCACAAGATCCTTGAGCGGTTGGACGACGTCGGCCTCGGCTACCTCACCCTCGGCCAGCCGCTCACCACCCTCTCCGGCGGCGAGCGGCAGCGGCTCAAACTGGCCACGCACCTGACCGAAAAGGGCGGCGGCGCCCAGGTGTACGTCCTCGACGAGCCGACCACCGGCCTCCACCTCGCGGACGTCGAGCAACTCCTCGGCCTGCTCGACCGCCTCGTCGACTCCGGCAAGTCGGTCATCGTCATCGAACACCACCAGGCGGTCATGGCCCACGCGGACTGGATCATCGACCTGGGCCCGGGCGCGGGCCACGACGGCGGCCGCATCGTCTTCGAGGGCACGCCCGCTGACCTGGTTGCGGCCCGGTCCACGCTTACTGGAGAGCATCTCGCGGAGTACGTCGGGACCAACGCGGAGTACGTCAGGACCAACTAGGCCCTGCCCGGCGGATCTTGGCGCCGCCGCGTGCCTTCCTCCTCGTGGCGCCGCCGCGTGCCTTTCTCCTCTTGGTGCCGCCGCGGGCCTTTCTCCCCTGCCCCGCCCCTTCCCGTAACTGGGGGCCTGCGGCCCCCAGACCCCCCTCCTGGGGCTTCGCCCCAGACCTCGCCTGGGGGCTTGCGCCTCCCGGTCCCTGCTGGGGCTGCCGCCGTCTGGGCCTCTACCCGGGGGGCTTGCGCCCCCCGGACCCCGCTGGGGGCTGCCGCCGTCTGGGCCTCTACCCGGGGGGCTTGGCCTCCCAGTCCCCGCTGGGGGCTGCCGCCCCCAGACCCCCTCCTGGGGCTTCGCCCCAGACCTCGCCTGGGGGCTTGCGCCCTCTGGACCCTCACCCGGGGGCTTGCGCCTCCCGGTCCCCGCTGGGGGCTGCCGCCGCCCGGACCTCTACCCGGGGGGCTTGCGCCTCCCGGTCCCCGCTGGGGGCTGCCGCCGCCCGGACCTCTACCCGGGGGGCTTGCGCCTCCCGGACCCCGCTGGGGGCTGCCGCCCCCTGGGCCCCCACCCGGGGGCTGTGCCCCCCAGGCCCCCACCGGGGCCTCGCCCCAGACCCCAGACCCCAGACCCCCAGGGGTCCAGGGGCGAAGCCCCTGGTTACGGGAAGGGGCGGGATAGGGGAAAGATCCGCCCGATACGCCGTAGCCCGTCCGGCGTTTGTGAAAATTCTGAGGCGACATCGGGGGAAACAACGGACATCGAGGGATGACCGGCGGTGGGCTTACCGGCGGTGGATCTGCATAATCGGTGGCTGCCCGATGGAAGGTGTGGACGAGTTGTGAGTGGACAGTGTTGCCCCGCGTGCGGCACGGCATGGCTGCTGGACCTCCGGCCGGCCTGTGACTGCGCGACCCGAGCCCGGGCCGCCGCCGCGGCCGAGGGCGGGCAGCAGCCGCCGGAGCAGCCGACGGAGCAGCCGACGGAGCAGCCGACGGAGCAGATAAACATTGAGGAAGGTGCGGAAGGTGCGGAAGGTGACACCTCCCTGCCACCGCACGACGTGGTACCTGTGGCCGACGATCCCGCTCCCGTCTTCGGCGTCGTGACGCCACCCGGTGCGCCGCAGCCCGAGGTGAACGACGCCGACCTCGAACTCTTCGACGCCGGGGACGACTTCGGACCCGAAGAGCTGCGCCGCTCCGGCTCCGACGGCTCGGGCCGCGGACTGCGCTACGGGCTGCTCGCCGGGGTGACCGCTGTGGCCCTGGTCGCCGTCGGCATCACCAGCGGCTTCTTCGGCGGCGTGCCGCAGGGCAGCAGCGGCACGCAGGCCCGTCCGCAGGGCGACCGGGAGAGCCTGGAGGCGACCGGGTCCGGCTCGCCGACCCCCAGGGAGTCACCGAGCCGCGCGGGCCGGAGCTCGGAGCGGCCCGCCGCACCGAGCGCGTCGACCGGGTCGACCGGGTCGACAGGACCCAGCCGCAGCGCCTCGCCCACGCCGTCCGCGTCCTCCGACACCCCGTCCTCGACGCCCTCCTCGTCGGCGTCCACCTCGCCCGAGAAGCCGTCCAGCTCCGAGACCTCGCCCACGCCCTCCACCGAGACGTCCCGCACGCTGCGCCGCGGCGACAAGGGCGACGACGTCGTGGAGCTCCAGCGGCGGTTGCAGGAGCTTCAGTTGTACGTCGGGCCCGCGCACGGCAACTACAACGCCGAGGTGGAGGCGGCGGTGGAACGCTTCCAGCAGGCCCGCCGGATCCCGGAGGAACCGGGCGTGTACGGGCCCGCCACCCGGTCCGCGGTGGAGTCGGAGACGAGCGAGCCCTCGTAACCGAGGCGGGCGAACCCCGTCCCGCCCTTACCTCCGACGTAATCGACGCCCCGTCAGCGCCCCGGCAGAGTGGGCCTCATGACGACGACCACGAACACCACCACCACGACGAACACCACCACCGCGGACGCCACCCGAGCCACCGTCCAGAAATTCATCGAGCTCCGGCTCGCCGGGGACACCGAAGGGCTCACCGCGCTCTTCGCCGACGACGTCGACTGGCTGCTCGCCGAGAACCCCGTGGTCCCCTGGATCCGGCCCCGCTCCACCGCCGCCGAATGCGCCGCCCAGTCCACGGAGTTGATGGCACACACCGTGCCGGAGGACGCCCGCGCGTCCGTCGACGCCTTCCTGGTCGACGGCACCGATGCCGTCCTGATGGGGCACCTCTCGGGAACCGTACGCGCGACGGGCAAGTCCTTCGCGGGCCCCTTCGCGCTGCGCCTCACCGTCGAGGACGGCCGAATTACCCGGCACCACCTGTACGAGAACAGCCTGTCGATCGCGGAGGCGTGCACGCCCTGACGACGTAGGTGGTTACTGCCACCGCCCCCGCTCAGGGTCGGGCACCGCCCCGCTTAGGGTCGGGCCATGACGCAGACGCCCGTGCTCGGCCCTCGCGCCCTCAACCGCGCGACCCTCGCCCGCCAACTGCTCCTCGAACGCTCGCCGATGGCACCCGGCGACGCCGTGGCCCATCTGCTCGGCCTGCAGGCGCAGAACGTGCGGCCGCCGTACTTCGGACTCGCCGCGCGGCTGCGGGACTTCGACCCGGAGGCGCTCTCCACACTCGTCGCCGAGCGCGCCCTCGTCCGTATCGTGACGATGCGCTCCACCATCCACCTGCACACCGCCGACGACGCGCTCACGCTGCGCCCCCTCATGCAGGAGGCCCGCAACCGCGAACTGCGCGTGTTCCGCGGCGGACTCACGGGCGTCGACCTCGACCAACTGGCCGCCCTGGCCCGGGAGTACGTCGAGCAGGAGCCGCGCACCATGAAGCAGCTCCGCGACGAGTTGGCGCCGGTCTGGCCGGACGCCGAGCCGCAGGCGCTCGGCGTGGCCGCCCGCTGTCTGCTGCCGCTGGTGCAGGTCACCCCGCGCGGCCTGTGGCGGCGGAGCGGCCAGGTCGCGCTCACCACCGTCGAGCACTGGCTGGGCCGCCCCGCCGAGCCCGCGGCGCCCGCACCGGACGACACGGTGCGCCGCTACCTGGCCGCGTTCGGGCCCGCCTCCGTCAAGGACTTCCAGACCTGGAGCGGCCTGACCCGCACCCGCCCCGCCTTCGAGCGGCTCCGCCCCGGCCTCCGTACCTTCCGGGACGAGAACGGGGTCGAGCTCTTCGACCTGCCCGACGCACCCCGGCCCGCCAAGGACACCCCGGCCCCGGCGCGCCTGCTGCCCGAGTGGGACAACCTCTTCCTCGCCCACGCCGACCGCACCCGGGTCGTGCCACCCGCGTACAAGGGCCGCACGGTGGCGGGCAACAGGGCCTTCAACTCCCTGCTGGTGGACGGTTTCCTGGCGGGGGTCTGGCGGCTGGAGGAGCCGAAGGGGACCGGAAGGACCGGAACCACCCTGCTCACCGTCGAGCCCTTCGGCCGCCTCACCCGCGCCCAGCGCGACGACGTGACGGCGGAGGCGGAACGGCTCCTCGACGGTCCCCTGCGCGCGGACACGTCGTACGACATCCGCTTCGGGACGGTCATCGGGGCGGCGTCGTGACCGTGACCTACCGGGCCGTGGTCCGGCTACTCAACCAGTCGTGGACGGCCGTGGCCGTCTCGGCCGGTTTCAGCAGCGGGAAGTAGTGACCGACGCCCGCGATGTCGACCGCTGTGGCCGTGGGCAGCCATTCCTGGAGGAGGGCACGGCTTTCGACGAAGATGGGCGGGCTGTCGGTGGCGCCGATCCACGTGATCGGTGTCGTGATCTCCCGCACCGTCGCCGGGTCGGCCGTGGCCATCCACGCGCCCATGGCGGGCCCGTCGACCTGGAGGAAGGTGGCGAGGTCCGTGACGGCGAGCTCCGGGGCGCCCGGTGGCAGGGCGGCCTCGACGGGTTCCCTCGCGTCCTTGATGCCCGAGGTGACCTCGTAGAACATCTCGATGGCGCCGTCGCGGTCTCCGCTCGCGTACTTCTCCGCCATGGCCGGAAGCACCACCTCGCCCATGTCCTTCATGGTCTGCTGCGCTACCGCGCCTCTCAGCTGGGCTCCGAAGATGAGTTCAAGGAGCAGGGCCGACAGCAGCCGGTCAGGGGCGCGGGCCGCCGCTTCCAGGGCGATGAAGGCGCCGAAGGAGTGTCCGGCGACGTGCGCCTTGTCGATCCCGAGGGCGTCGAGGATCGTGACAACGTCCTCCGCCTGGCCGGGAATGTCGGTGGCCTCCTGGGGCAGTCCGCGTCCGCCGTGCCCGCGGCGGCCGAAGTGGACGACCTGGTGGTCGCCCCGTCTGGTGAGCTCGCCCGCGAGGGGCACGAGGAAGTCGCGCATCGTCGCGCCGTGCACGAACACGACCGGCGGGCCCTCGCCCATCACCCACACGTCGAGCGCGTCTCCGTCGGAGACCCGGACCCTGGTCGTGGGGTCCGGCATGACGCGTTGCGCCGTGGGTTTGGTGGTGCCGGTGGTTTCGGTGATGTCGCTCATTTCGTCGCTCCTTGATGTGGAGCGCTTTTACGCCTTTTGTCGAATTCATCGAACGATTTCATCGTACGTCGCGGCCGCCCGCGTGACCTCCGGGAAGATCCCGCCGCCCGCCACCACCCGTATAGCTGGTCTTACCGGCCGTGATCGGCTGGAACCGCTTGAACCCCTAGCGGCGCCCGCCCGTGTCAACGTACGTTCCAAGCCCCGCCTGCCCGTTGGTTGTTCCGGAAACAGGAGAGACAGACATGCGGATGCCGATGACCGTCGCGGACTTCCTCGACCGTGCGGAGCTGGGGTTCGCCCAGAGCCCCGGCGTCGTCGACGAGCCGGACCAACCGGCCCCGCCGGTGCCCGACTCGACGTACGGCAGGCTCGGTGAGCGCATCCGCGCCTGGCAGGCGGGGCTCGACGCGCTCGGCGTCGGCGAGGGCGAGCGCGTGGCCGTGGTCAGCCACAACTCCGCCCGCCTCCTCGAACTGCTCTTCGCGGTGCCGATGAGCGGGCGCATCTGTGTACCGGTCAACTTCCGCCTGAAGCCCGACGAGGTCGAGTACGTGGTGCGGCAGAGCGGCGCCTCCGTACTCCTCGTCGATCCGGAGCTCGACGAGGCGCTGTCCGGCGTCAAGGCCCGGCACCGCATGGTGCTGGGCGAGCAGACCGAGACCGAGCTGATGCGCTTCGGCGTCGAGCCCCGCCCGTGGGCGAACCCGGACGAGGACGCCACCGCCACCATCAACTACACCTCCGGAACGACCGCCCGCCCCAAGGGAGTTCAGCTCACCCACCGGAATATCTGGGTCAACGGCCTTACTTTCGGGCTGCATACGCGCGTCTGGGAGCGGGACGTGTATATGCACACCCTCCCGATGTTCCACTGCAACGGCTGGGGCATGCCGTACGTCATGGCCGGGCTCGGCGTGAAGCAGGTCGTGCTCCGCAAGGTCGACGGCCACGAGATCCTGCGCCGGGTCGAGGAGCACGGCGTCACGCTGATGTGCGGGGCGCCCGCCGTGTGGAACGCGGTCCTGGACGCGGCGGCGAGCTGGCGCGGCGAGATCCCGGGTCGCGACCGGGTGCGGCTCGTGTGCGCCGGGGCCCCGCCGCCGACCCGGATGATCCAGCGCCTCGACGAGGAGCTCGGCTGGGAGTTCACCCAGATCTACGGTTTGACCGAGACCTCACCGCTGCTCACCTTCAACCGCACGCGCCCCGAAGACGAGGCGCTGCCGCCCGAGGAGCGCGCCCGCAAGCTGTCCCGTGCCGGGCTCCCGGCCCTCGGCGTGAAGCTGAAGGTGTCGGACGGCGGTGAGGTACTGGCCCGCTCCAACGTCGTCCTCGAGGGCTACTGGGACAAGCCCGAGGAAACCGAAGCCGCCCTGGAGGGCGACTGGTTCCACACCGGCGACGGCGGTGACCTCGACCCCGACGACGGGCATCTGACGATCTCCGACCGCCGTAAGGACGTCATCATCACCGGCGGTGAGAACGTGTCGTCGATCGAGGTGGAGGACACGATTTTCAGCCATCCCTCCGTCGCCGAGGTCGCCGTGATCGGGGTGCCGCACGAGAAGTGGGGCGAGACCATCAAGGCCCTGGTCGTGCTCGCGGACGGGGCCACTGTCACCGAGGCCGACGTCATCGCCCACTGCAAGGAACGCATGGCGGGCTACAAGGCCCCGACAAGCGTCGAGTTCCGCGAGGTCATCCCGCGCACCGCCACCGGGAAGATCCAGAAGTTCAAGCTGCGGGAGCCCTATTGGGCGGGGCGGGAAAAGCAGGTCAACTGACGGGCCGCCAGAGGCCCTGTGGTTGCGGGGCGGCGGGCCGTCGGGAGAATGGGATCTCGTGGAGAAGGGGATCTCATGACCTATCAAGTGCCGCCGTCGCCGCTGCACTTCGTTAACCGGAACAGTGAACAGGCCGTGGTGCTCGATGCGGTGGACGCCTGGCGCGGGCACGAGCGGCCCTTGTGCGTCGCCGCTCACGGCCTGGGCGGCATGGGGCGGACGGAACTGGCCTTCCGTCTCGTGCACGCGGTGGCGGGCCGATATCCCGACGGGGTGCTCTGCGTCGACCTCGACGAGCTGCGGCGGGGCGGGGTCGTGGACGATCACGACGTCCTCGGGGAACTGCTGCGGATGCTGGACGTCGGCCCGGAGTGGCGGGAGCTGTCCCGCGGCCGCCGGGCGCGGCACTACTGGTCCCTGACCCACGGCAAGCGGCTGATCCTCATCGTCGACAACGCGCGCACCGGGGCCGAGGTCCTGCCACTGCTGCCCGCCTCCGGTGACAGTCTGGTGATCGTCACCAGTGCCGGTCCGCTGTACGAGCTGGAACGGGGCGCCGTCGTGGAGTTGCCGCTGCCGCCCCTGGAGGACGAGCACGCCCGGGAGCTGCTCGGCCGCCTGGTCGACAGGCATGACCCGCGGCTGACGGCAGAGCCGGACAAGGTCGAGCGGCTGCTTCAGCTGTGTGCCGGGATTCCCGCCGTCCTGCAGGTGGCGGCGCGCTGGCTGCGCAGGCACCATCGCCGGTCGCTTGAGCGGCTGCTCGCCGAGCTGACGGACAACGTGACGGAGAAGGGCATTCCGGTGGTCGAAGAGCTCTGGGACACCACGTGCCGGGAGTTGGGCCCCGAGGCAGCCCTGCTCTACCGTCTGCTGCCCGCGCACCCGGGCACGTCCCTCACGCCGCAGGCGGCGACGGCGCTGCTCGGGCGCGGACGGGACGCGGCCGATGCCGCGATCGAGGAGCTGGAGGACGCCGGGCTGCTGTTCGAGCGGGACGGGCGGCTGCGGCTGCACGAACCCGTACGGGCGCACGCGCGGCGGTGGACCGAGAAGGCCGGTGCCATGGACGGCGCGGAGGACGAGCGGGGCGCGGCCAAGCTCCGGCTGATCCGCTGGTATCTGCGGCAGGCCCAGCGGGCCGATCTCCTCGCCGCCGGGCGGCGGTTGAGCCGCGCGCCCGAGGTGCGCGAACGGCCCGGCGCGCCGGACGTGGGCTTCGCCGACAAGCAGGCCGCGTTGCGCTGGCTGGACTCGGAGCGGCACGCGCTCTTCGCCTGTGTGGCCGACGCGTACGCCCGCGGCCTGAACACCGAGTGCTGGGCCCTGTGCGACCCCCTGTGGACGTATCAGCTCGACCACCCGCACCCCGTGGACATCCTGGAGGCCTTCCGGACCGGCCTCGCGGCCGCGCGCCGCGCCAGCGACCTCGGCGCCACGGTCCGGCTGCTCACGAAGGTCGCGTACGTCCTGTGGAAGCAGCAGGACTTCGAAGCGGCCGACGCGTGCCTCACGCAGGCCGAGAGCGGCGCCCGTTCCCTCGGCGAGGGCACCGACGACCGCAAACTCCAGGGGTCCGTGCTGGAGTTCCGGGGCATGTGGCACTCGGCGCGCGGTGAGTGGCGTACGGCCGCCCGGTACTTCGAGGCGTCCCGGCAGGTGCACCGCGAGATCGGGAACGCGTACGGCGTGCTGCTGCAGAACTACCGCTGGGGCGAAGCCCTGGCCGAACTGGGCGAGGCGCGGTCGGCGCTCGTGCTGCTCGAAGAGGCCCACACCATGGCCCGGGACGACAACCGGACGCGTCTGGGCGGGCGGACCGCGTTCGCGCTCGGCGGCGTACTGCGGACCCTGGGGCGGGGCGATGAGGCGCGGGCGTACTACGACGTGGCGCTGGACGGTGCCCGCTCGCGCGACGCGGGCCGGGACGAGGAGCGGATCCTGCTGGCGCTCGCCCGGCTCGCCGAGGACCACGGGGACGCGGACGCCGCGCGGCGGCACCGGCAGGATGCCCGGGAGCTGCGCGAACGGAACGGCGGACTGCTGGATCAGTGAGTGTCCGTACGGGACAGGCGTACGGGTACGGAGCGTTCCCCGAGGAGACACGTGAACCTCTCCGTACCGTCCGGGCCGGCGCCCCGCGCCGTCAGCCAGGCGTGCACCGCGGACAGCACGGCGGCCGGATCGACGTACACCAGACGGCCGCCGTCCGGCTCCGCGACGGGGTCGAACGTCACGGTGAACGACGGCCCGTACTCCGCACCGCCGCCCCCGCCGTGGTGCCCCCGAGTGCGCACGACGCAGTGCGTCGGGGACAGCACCGCCGCGGCCGTACGGCAGGTGGCGTAGGAGTCGAGGGTGTGGGCCGTCCACCCGTCGGCCGTCCAGACGTGCTGGTGGGCCGGGAGTCCGGCGGCGTGCGCGGGGTCGAGGCGGCGGTACAGCAATCCGGCGCCGCGGGTCTGGCGTTCGCTGGCCACTCCGTGTTCGGCGGAGAGATGGTGGACGGCGCGCTCGTCCTGGACCGGGAACCGCTCGATCCGGATGCTCTGCCGCCCCTCGACGTGGGCGGTGACGGCGAACGCGGCGGGGGAGCGGGCGGGAGGGGCCGGAGCGGGGAGCGACCGGGGCCTTGCGGGGTACGGCGGCGGGGCGAGTCCCAGGTGCTTGTAGACCTCGGTGCGCAGCAGCTCAAGGGCCTGCCCCTGCTCGACGAAGGCGGCCTGCGCGAGCCGGGCGAGCTCGCCCGGACGGTGACCGTCGAGGGCCGCCGCGATGCTCTCCGGGCCGTGGAAGCGGGGGACGCGGGCGAGCAGCTCGGCCATGGGCGAGTCCGGAAGGAGCTCGTCACCGCCGTCGTGGACGGAGAGCAGCGGCCGGTCGAGGGCCGCGGCGTAGAGCCCGGTCGAGCCGTGGTCGGAGATGACCAGGTCGGCGGCGATGAGGACCGACGCCCATTCCTCGTACGGCCTGGCCACGATCAGGCCGTGGTCGAGGGCGGCGGAGAGCCGCTCGGCGAGGTCGAAGGAGCCCAGGCGGCTGTACTCGTTGGGGTGGACGACCAAGGCCAGTTGGTGGGTGTCGTGCGGGAGTGCGGCCAGCAACTCGGCGGGGAGGTAGGGGCGTCGGCGCAGCAGTGACTCGGGGCCCCAGGTCGAGGTGAGGGCGATCAGGGTGCGGCCGCCGGTGCCGAGGGCCTGACGGTAGCCGTCCCGGCGGTCGCGTGCGGCGAGGACGCGGTCGAGCGTGGGGTCGCCGACCACGGTGGCGCGGGCGGCGGCCTGCGGGGACGTGACGGCGAGGCGGGCCAGCTGGCTGGGGTGGGCCAGGGCGTGGAGGGCGGCGAGGGGGCGGCCGTCGCGGACCAGGAAGTCCGGGTCGAGCCCGGACGCGGTGTGGTCCGTGCCTTCGCCGCGTATCGACTTGTTGAAACCGGCGCCGTGCGGGAGCAGGACGATGGGGCCGTCGAGGAGGTGGAGCTCGCCCTTCGGGCTGGCGGTGAGGATCAGGTCGAAGGGCTGCCGCAGCGCTTCATCCCAGCTGATGGTGCGGCAGCCGCGGGCGTCGAGCGCGGTGAGCGCGTCGACGTCGAACGCGGAGCCCGGTGTGAGGGTGAAGAGCCGCTGGACGCGGTCGTCGTCGGCGAAGACGGGCGCGATGTCGAGCAGCCGATGCAGCGCGGCCGCCGACCGCACGGCGAACAGCACCCTCGCTGCCCGCTGCCCGCTGCCCGCTGCCCGCTGCCCGCTGCCCGCTGCCCGCTGCCCGCTGCCCGCTGCCCGCTGCCCGCTGCCCGCTGCCCGCTGCCCGCT